>NZ_DAIQRQ010000005.1:0-52950 GCF_036786105.1 Ohtaekwangia sp. | reverse complement strand
TATACTTTATCGTATATCATTCGCCTCGCGATGATACGCTTCAATAATGTCGCGCACCAGGCGGTGACGTACCACATCTTTTTCATTCAACTCCATAATGCCTATACCACGCACATCACGAAGTATACGGATAGCTTCTTTCAACCCCGAGCTTTGCTTGGAAGGCAAATCGATTTGCGAGGCATCGCCGGTCACAATCATCTTCGAATCAGGGCCCATGCGCGTCAGGAACATCTTCATCTGCATGGGTGTAGTGTTCTGCGCTTCATCCAGCAGAATAAAGGCATTGTTCAACGTGCGTCCGCGCATATATGCTAACGGCGCAATTTCGATGATCTCGCGCTCCATATAATACCGCAGTTTTTCGAAGGGTATCATATCGTTTAGCGCATCATATATAGGCCGCAGATACGGATCAATTTTCTCTTTCAGATCACCCGGAAGAAAGCCGAGGTTCTCCCCTGCCTCTACCGCGGGTCGTGTGATGATAATTTTCTTTACCTGTTTATTCTTAAGCGCACGCACTGCGAGGGCCACTGAAATATAGGTCTTACCCGTTCCGGCAGGGCCGAGTGCAAACACAAGGTCGTTTTCCTTTACGGTGTCCACCAGTTTTTGCTGGTTCACAGTTTTAGGCTTTATCGGATTACCTTTGGTACCGTAGACAATGATATCATCTGCGGAAGGTTGATTTTCCGGTAGCATGATCTCCTGCTCATGCGAAATGTAGTTTTGTACATTCTCTTCCGTCACTTTTCCGTATTTATGGTAATGGTCAATCAGCGAAGCAAGGATATCATCGATCTGTACAATTTCTGAAGTAGACCCCTTGATGTGGATCTGGTTACCGCGTGATATTATACGGCTCTTGGGAAAGGCTGCTGCCAGTGTATCAATTGTTTTATTTTCTACCCCGAGGAAATCGATCAGGGAAATATTCTCCAGTGTTACTGTTTTTTCGATCAACTATTTAACTGTTTGGTTTTATACATATTCGGTGCGGGCAATGCGTGTGGTGGTGTAATGGCATGGTATTAAACTGAACCCTGCATTACTTCACAAAGTTCAGATACGCTATGTGGTTTAAAAATGTTTATTTTGCCATATCAAAATTAATGAATATCTGCCGCAGCATCAACCATGGCCATTGTTACCCTTCTTACAGACTCCGGTGAAAGTGACCATTATGTGGCAGCCATCAAGGCCCGCATCATCAGTATCAATCCGGGTATACGGGTGGAAGATATCAGCCACAAGATAAAACCTTCCGATATAGCACACGCCGCTTTTGTGCTGCGTGCCGTGTTTCGTGATTTCCCCAAGGGCACGGTACACCTGGTGGGCGTAGACTCGACCGGTAACCGCGGTGATGCGTTTATCGCGCTGCAACTGGAAGATCATTTTTTTGTTGGATGCGATAATGGTCTCTTCGGATTGATCAGTGATAAATCGCACCAGCAATTGGTGGAGTTAAATGCTATCAACACGATCAGCACTACATTTCCGGAGCGCGATGTATTTGCTCCGGCTGCCGTGAAGCTTGCCAGCGGAGTTTCCATCACCAACCTGGGCAGGCCGATGCCTACGTTCAAAAAGATGATCGACCGCCAGGTGAAAGCCACTAAAAAACAGATCACAGGCAGTATCATTCGTGTAGATGATATGGGCAATCTCATCACCAATATTCCGCGCGAAGCGTTCGATATTCTAAGCGCCAATAAGCAGTACACCATTCAGTTTGGCGGAGAAAAATTCAGACGGATACACACGCAGTATAACCAGGCCGAGCAAGGTGAGTGCTTCATTGTATTTAACAGCCTGGGACTGCTGGAGATTGGTATCTATAAAGGCAACGCCACCGAGTTGCTCGGGCTAGGCTACGATAGCACGGTAAGTATTTTCTTCGAGGAATAATAATTTTCTGAAAGCTATGATCATTCGAATCGTACGCATGCACTTTACGGAAGCGGGCGTAGAGGAATTTCTCGTAATCTTTAACCAAAACAAGCAGGCCATCCGGAATTTTGAAGGCTGCACACACCTGGAATTGCTAAAAGACACCGAAGACCCGACCATTTTTACTACCCTCAGCCACTGGAACCGGCCCGAAAATCTGGAGCAATACCGCAAGTCGGAGCTATTTGACTCGGTGTGGGGACGGGTGAAAACACTCTTCGCCGAACGGACGCAGGCATTTTCGCTGGAGAAATTTATAGAGCTATGATTGGGAGAGTTGTAAAACTTTAAACATATTTGCACCCCATTTCGCACGAACATGCCTGAGTGGCGGAACTGGTAGACGCGCACGACTCAAAATCGTGTGCCGCAAGGCGTGCCGGTTCGATTCCGGCCTCAGGTACATAAAAAAAGGATGGTGAAAGCCATCCTTTTTTGTTAGCAGGTATATAAATTTTATCGTTATGTTTTATGTATATGTAATCGTAAGTCAATCCAGAAACTATATCTACGTGGGCTTGACCGGCAACCTACAGCAAAGAATTGGTGCACATAACAGTGGCCACAACAAAACAACCAGGCCTTATCGTCCTTTTAAAACATTGCTCACTGAGCAGTTTAATGCTCGAGCGGAAGCCCGTATCCGGGAAAAGTATTTAAAATCTGGAGTTGGAAAAGAGTACCTGAAAGCTCTGTTGGCACAACAGAAATGGTAGACTCATAAAGGACAAGTAAAACCTTTGCCGGGCAGGCAGACTCTGTGGCGCAAGCGTGCCGGCCTGTCTACCGACAGGTAGATTCGATTCCGGCCTCAGGTACATAAAAAAAGGATGGTGAAAGCCATCCTTTTTTGTTAGCAGGTATATAAATTTTATCGTTATGTTTTATGTATATGTAATCGTAAGTCAATCCAGAAACTATATCTACGTGGGCTTGACCGGCAACCTACAGCAAAGAATTGGTGCACATAACAGTGGCCACAACAAAACAACCAGGCCTTATCGTCCTTTTAAAACATTGCTCACTGAGCAGTTTAATGCTCGAGCGGAAGCCCGTATCCGGGAAAAGTATTTAAAATCTGGAGTTGGAAAAGAGTACCTGAAAGCTCTGTTGGCACAACAAAAATGGTAGAACACGTACGACTATTAATCGGCAACAGACTTGTTCTCCCGGAAGAATCATCTTGCAAAGCGTACGTCATAGACAATATTTATAGCATCAATCATATCGTCACATGGATTTAAGTATTTGATTAATTAATATAGCGTTTTATGAAGCTTCACCTTACTGAAGTTTTACCATTAGCTACTATAATTCAACAAAATGCATTTGGACCGATATAGTTTTATAACTGAGAGAAATCATATTAACTATGTATTCACCAGCGAAGGGCAAAATGGAAAGATCAGAAAAGCTATAGTTTTTATCCTTATCGATCCTAAAGGAAAAATTTACAACTTGGCCTTTGGCGATTATAACGAAGAAACAGATCAAATAGATGATTTATCTATCAGCAATAATCAAGACAGAGATAAAATCCTTGCAACAGTGGGTGCTGCAGTCCTTGATTTTTCACAAAAACATCCATTAGCAACGATCATAGCCATTGGCAGCACAGCTTCACGAACGCGTCTATACAGAATGGGAATAACAAAATATCTCGATGAAATATCGGACACCTTTGAAATCGAAGGATTTATAAACAAATGGCAACCCTTCAAAAAAGGGTGTAATTATCAGGCATTTTCTGTTAAGCGCAAAAATGTTTAAATTTGTTTAATTCAAGACGGAGGCCATTATGACAAGTATTTCAATTAGTAAAAAACGGCCAAAAGACAAAGTAGGTAACTTAAAAGATTTAAGTAAGCATCCTTTCTTCGCTAAAAAAGCAAAGGAAGCTATCGCGTTCCTGAAGAAAAATGGACCACCATCAGCAGCAAAGAAATAATACCAGGAAAAGGCTTCAGCAAACTGAAGCCTTCCTTTTTTATATCTCATTGATAAGTATACGTAAACGTAGAAGTTTTATTTCCATCTCCGGGATAAGTGCGAACTTCTTGTGTGGGGTAGCCCCAGGCGTTGTAGGTATAGGATGATGTATAGCTGCTCAGGGTTACGTAGGTGAACGTAGCAACAGGCTTTGATTCCTGATTCTGTGGATCCGCTAAATCTAAAGCCAAAGGCGTAGCCACCTTTTTATCAGCTACATAAGTATAATTCCAGGGGTTTCCAAAATCGAAGCTCACTTTCGTTACGTTGTTATCGGCATCATATTCGAATGTGCGGTATTTAAGACCATTGATGCTCTGATTGGAATTGTCGTAGCGAGAAATTTTTCCGTTGGTATACGTGTAGGTGTGTGTCTCACTCAATACGTTGTCGCCGTAGTAAAATTCAATTTTGTTTAACTGTGCTCCACTATAGTAATACTTCTCCGGATAATCATTTCCTGCATACTTTCTCACACGTTGTGTTACGGTATTGTCAGTTGCGGAAGTATAGGTGTAGTAATAGTCTGTGTTGTTTGCCTGTACATGAAAGTGATCAAGCCGGTCGAGTGTATCATAAAAATACTCATAGAGCAACGTTCCATCCTGGCTCACAGTTTTCAATTTCAAAGGTGAAACAATAACATGGAGTGTTGCTGTTACTCCGGAAGTATTGGAAGTTCCGGCAGCAGGAGTCAACGAACCCACAAGCGCATAATCGCCTGCCACTGTGCCGCTGTAACTTCCAGCTGAAAAAGTAACCGGTATATCCTCTGTAGTGTTATCTGAATATTTAACCGTAACAGTGGCAGGTAAACTGATCGAACTAAATTCAGTTCCATAGGCTACATGCAGGTACGGAAGCGACTCAACACTGGCGATATCTTTTAAACTGACATCATCTTTCTGGCATGACAACAGGCATGCAAACATGGTAATAAAACCAAATACTTTTTTCATAAGGGGTAGTTTTAGAAGGGTAATTATAAATATTCATTCAGTAAAAAACTATCCCGCAAATTTTACACCACAGGAACATAGTTTGCATACCACCATTAACGGGCTCTTCACAAATGCAGCTCTACCACGCAATGTTGTCGTGAAAGCGGAATACAGCGGCACGTATCCCCAGCGTAATCTCATGCGTAGTATAACGAGTGCCTACCGAACTGCTGGTCGGCATTTCAAATGCATACGCCAGTTTGAAATGTTCCAGGAAATTCAACTGCGTTACTATACCGTACGATTTCAGATTACGGGTAAATATACCGGCCGTAAATTTTCTATCAAGAATTACGCTGGCGCTAAAATCTGTAGAAAGCGGAGCATGCTTCACATCCTTGAAGAGAACGGCCGGTCTGAAAACCACTTTATCATTCAAATGTATCAGGTAATAACCTTGTAAATAATAATGTTGCTGATATACTTGCAGCTTTTCATTACCTGCATCCAGCGTGCTGGGCAACAATCGGGGCACAGAGAGGCCTACCAGGTATCGATCGCCTTTTAGTATAGCACCCGCACCAATGTTTACTTTCATCTGGCTATAAGCGGCAAAAGCAGGGTCATCAGCATTGTATATTTTTACCTGCGAAGGGTCGGATTTGAAATTGGTAAAACCGGCCTGCATGCCAAATGAGAAGACCTCCCCTGCATTCAGTTTGATCTGGTAAGCATACGCAGCATTTATACTTGTATTGGTATTTTCGCCAATCTTATCCTGAACAACAACAAGTCCTGTGCCCATCGTATTGTTACGTAACGACATACTGGCGTTTGCTGTTGCTGTTTTCGGTTGACCGTCAAAACCTGCCCACTGATCACGATAATCTACATTTACTTCCAGGTTATGATATAAGCCGCTATACGCGGGGTTTATTGCGATAGGATTACTCAGATATAAACTATAGAGCGGGTCTTGTTGTGCAAATGATGGGGTATATGGCAACATCATCATCAATACAAATAAAAGTTTTATATTTTTCATGATAGAAAGTCTTTAGGGTTAGCGTTTCAGTGAAAGGTAGCCAGTCTGCGTTTTTTTACCGGAAGCAAATTCTATTTTATAGAAGTACGTTCCGGCGGTGAGATCAGCGCCATTATTATTCTGTCCGCGGAAAACACGTTCTGCATTATCATAGTTATAAATATCGAATACAGCATCGCCCCAGCGGTTATAGATGGTAACATGATTTTCTTTTGTATCCGCAAGTACATCGATAAACTGGATAAAGAAGATCGGGTTCTTGTCATCATCATTCGGTGAAACACCGCCATATACTACTATATCTCCTGCAACATCAATGCGGATCTGTTGTTGCGCACAACGTTCTGTAAGATCGCAGACTTCTACCGTAATTGTTTCTTCACCTGAAAATGCTATACCGGTATAGTCAATAATAAGCTGGCGATCGTCATTGATCGCGGCATGTGCACCACTGGCGGGATCTTGAACAATTCGCAAAGATGATAAGTCCAGGTTGTTATCGGGATCGCTCAGCAAAGGCGTCAGGTCAATGGTAATTTTTCCTTCAAGATTCACCGTTACTGTGCTTGCTAAAATAGACGGGGGATTATCGCACGGATTGATCACTATGCTGACTGCATCTGAAGCAGGGCTCTTGCATCCCTGTGCATTACTCACCACTACACTATATATGCCGGCTACATCAACGTATACCGATTGGCTTGTTTCATCATCCGACCACTGGTATTGGAAACCTGCGGGTGCTGTTAAGATTGCCGAAGTACCCTGGCATACAGTAACGATATTATTTACAGATGCCGGCTGTGTGCTAATAACCGGTTTTGCCAGTGTAAACGGATCAACAACGGCATCCACCCCGGTACGAGTGCTTTCGCATGACCCGTTATTAATGGCAACAAAGTAGGTAGTCGTCGCACTTATAACCGGTGTGCTATAAGTGCTTTGTGTTTGCCCGGCAATGGCAGTTCCACCGGTTGAGGCAGTATACCATCGATACTGCCCATTGGTGCCACCACTCGCCTGTAAAATTACTGATGCAGCCTTACACGTCTGCGCACCGGTTGTGGTGGGCGCGGCTGGTATCGTGTTCACGGTAAGGGTTACAGCGTTGGTATATACCGTAGGTGCGAGATCACCATCAACCTTGCAACGATACGTAGTAACACCATTAATACCCGTTGTGTTTACCGTAAGCTTGGTCGTAGTCGAGCCGCTATAGATACTTCCATTGGCAACATTGGTATAGGCGCCTGTACTGGTATCAAAAACCTGCCATTGATATACCAGGTTAGTAGTGCCCGATGCAGCGGTAGTAAACGATGCGTCTGTACCTTCACAAACGGTGGCCGAAGCAGGTTGTGAGGTAATGGTAATAACCGAAGCGTTGGCGATCTTATTTTCAAAAACAGACAGCACTGCTTTGGGCGTTCCGTTGCGTGCGATCAATATATCAGCTTTGCCATCAAGGTTCATATCGGCAGTAGCCAATGCGTATGGAAAATTGGGCAAGCTATACGTAACGGCCGCTCCGAACGTAATTGTACCAGCAGTACTCTTATTCTGAAATAAACTAAACGAACCCGCCAGTGAAATCTGATTAATCACGATGATCTCGGCTTTGCCGTCACCATCCAGGTCATCGGCTACTATACCAACTGTGCCTGTAGGAGAAGTTATGTCCGTGCGCTGAAAGTTAATATTGCCAACGGTGCTGGTATTACGGTATACCGATACAAATGTACTGGTGTTGTTACCTACTGCCAGGTCATTTTTACCATCACCATCAAAATCAGCGACAGCCATGTATTGCGGATTGTTACCCGCGGTAAAAGTTACGGGTGCAGCAAATTGTGTCGTTGCTATAATTTGCTTCAGTCCTGTATTGCGTATCACGGTGAGGTTGGGTGACCCGCCAGCAACACCAGCTGCTATATCTTCAAAGCCATCGCCGTCCAGATCGGTTACAGCAACATCGGTTACTGTGCCCCCCACATCAATCAAGACAGGGGAAGGTGAGAACGAAGGAAATGGTGTATAGGAAAACGCAGCTTTACGCGTGAAGTTCTCTGCTATACCAATTTTGGTACTGGTAGAATATACCACTTCCTGCTTTCCATCGAGGTTCAGGTCATGATTCGGGAAAAGGCGGTTTACACTGTTGCCTGCAAAATATACCGAGGAGGTTGTAAATGATATAGGCTGCGCCTGCGAGCCGGAATTGTTCTGGTATATCGATCCGTTCACTACCACGTCTATCATTCCATCGCCATCGAGGTCGCCAGCTTTGCCGTGATATACATAGGGAATCGCATTGCCTAACGATGTAAGTGTAGTGGCACTCACTGCGGCGCCTGCTGTAGCTTGTGTATTCCGGAATACCCTTCCCGCCAGGTTATCATCAATCATAACATCAGGCTTACCGTCATTGTCATAATCGGCAACAGCGAGTGCATCACCTGCCGTAGTGGTAGACAATGGAAAATCTATACTGGCCGGAAATGTATTGGTATCCAGTATGCGCGAACTGCCAAACGTAGTCGTGAACAATTGTGGAGCAAAAGCTGAAAGTCCGTGTAAGGTAATGCCCACCCGTCTATCGCCGTTGCCTGCGGGTGTCGTTGTAGTAACCGAGGTATTGCTTACACCTGAAGTAACTGTTACGATACCTCCTACCCGCGCCTGCGGCGTATCGCTGTGCGTATTTAAATATTTACCACTGATGCTGAGCGTTGTGGCAGCATTGCCCGCCGTAGTGCTCAACGATGTAATTTGCGGAGCCGGAAAGCATTCGTTCCGGAATATAAATACTGCTTTTGACGCGGCTGCTACATTGTTGGTATAGCCCATCACTACTTCTGGTTTGTTATCGCCATCGAAATCGGCAATGCATGGACCGGTGGCATAAATCGCATCGCCATTGGCCGCACCCTCAAAGAGAACACCGGTTGTAAAAGAGCTGGCATTTAAGTTTCCGCCACCATTATTCTGATAAATAGCCATATCCGAAAAGCCTACAACTACTATATCATTCAGTCCATCACTGTTCATATCGGCTGCAGCCAGGTGCGTTGGATGCGCAATGGTTGACGTAAATGTGAGATCAGCGCCAAATGCCGTGGCGTCCAACGGGCCACTGCTATATAGATTCTTTTTAACATATAGCGAAGTAGATCCATAGCCAGCCCATGCTATATCAATTTTAGAATCGCTATCCAGATCTGCGAGCACAATTCTTCCATCGCTAATGGTAGCTGCGGAAGGCGTTACGGTAAACGATGGCCCCATCGATATAGTGCCGGGCACGGACGCGTTGGGAAATACCAGAAACAGGTTTGATGAATAGTAGGAAACGATCATTTCCTTTTTACCATCATTGTCAATATCGCCTGTGGCAATGTCGCTGTAGGCACTTGCCGCACCGTATGATACTGAACCTGCAAAGTCTATATTTCCGGGGGAGCTCAGGTTCTGGTTCACCCATATATAGCTTCCCGAACTTCCGTTGGTAGCCATCAGGTCAACGCGACCGTCATTATCGAGATCGTCAGCGTGTATCGTAACGGCTGCATAGTTGGGAAGCTGCACAGCCACCGGTGCTGCGAAAGATATATTTCCCGTGGTGCTGGTGTTTCGGAATACGTTGAAGTATTCATACGATGCACCCTGATAAAGCCCTGCTATATCAAGCAAACCATCACCATCAAAATCGGCTGTAACAACCGCCCCATCTACCTGCCCTGGCAAGGTAATCGCCGCAGCAAAAGAAGAAGACGATACTGGAACCGGTGTACCCAACGACCGGTATATATATACTTTCTTGGTTCCGGTTTCGGTGGTGACTATATCTTCACGGCCATCCAGATCGAAATCGCCCATCGTTAATCCGCCAAAGTTATTATAGCTGTTGCTCATGGGCAATACGGTTTGGTTTGCGATGGACATGGAAGATGGAATGATACGTCCTCCGTAATCTGCATTATTGTCAAACCGTGAATAAAAATGCAGCGAAGATATAGCCTGCAGCCCTGTACCAAGATTTACTACCGTGATAGGTCCCTGTGGTGCGCCCGAAGGAACTTTCACCGTAAGCTGCGTTGCCGAAGCAGCAGTAACGGTGGCCTTGACACCGGCAAAGTATACATTGTTCTGCGAAGGGGTGGTATTAAAATTTGTACCAGTAACGGTAACCGTTGAGCCCGGCAAGCCATTTTTAGGTGTAAAGGAAGTAATGGCCGGAGGCACACCAACGGCAGCAACCTGCATCACAACATTGTCAATGCGGGCAATATAGCTGCCGGTAACAACCCCCATATACTTGGCACGAATCTTCAAAGCGGTAAGATTTACCAGCACCCGTTTCAATTCGTCTTTGGTAGGTGCGGGACCGAACAGACTTCCCTTCTTCCAGCCTGCAGTTTCATGTAACGATACGGTATAGGAAGACCATGAACCGGTTGCCGGCCGGGTGGGCAACGGATAGAACAGGTATATTCCATCAACGGTGTTGGTTAATATTATATCGCCAACACTTGTGTCTGTTCCGTTCTGCGATTGTTGCAGATCGAACGACAGCGTCTGGTTATACGACAGGCTTTGGTTTCCCAGAAACTTAACCGGTGCCTGCCAGTACCACTGGTTCGAATTTGGTAGTGACGTAGTAAAGAAATCTTCGGAAAGGTACCCACCGGGGTTTCCCCCGGTAGCGCTATACGAGGGCGTAACAGATGTGCCGCCTTGCTCCACGCATGTCCAGCCATCGGCACTTGAATTGAAATTACTCACAACTTGAGCCTGACTTACCGATACCAGAAAACTGAACAGCATGGTAAGCCGGATTACAGATTTTGCAACCATAAATAAGATTAAAGCTTTAACAGGTTTTGGATTTATTTGGCTGCAAAGTAAAAGTGCAACACTATGCCGCGAAACGGGCTAAACCTGTTGTTATCCCGGCACGCTTTGTTTTCAGGCTGATTTCGAGGTTTATTTATAGTTTGTTAACCTTTTGCTATCCCCGTTCTCACTGAAAGATGTGATATCAAAGGGACAGAATTATATTTCTGACAACGGTTTTTTATAGCCAGCACCCTATAACTATCTGAATGTCGCGAGGAATTTGGAGAGGTTCTGATCTCCTTCCAGGTTCAGCTTTTTACGTAGCCTGGAGCGTGATACTTTGGCGCTCTCGGGTGAGATGCCGAGCAGTGAAGCAATCTCTTTTGTTTCCAGGTTCAATTTCAACAGGGCACACAGTTTCATTTCGGTAGTGGTAAGCTCGGGATACTGTTCCAACAGTTTTTCGAGAAATCCGGTATGTACCTGCTCGAAGTATCGTTTAAATCCTTCCCACTCGCGATCGAGGTGAGCGCTATAATTCAATTTTTGGATGAGGTTGCCCACCGGATTTCCTCCGTCTTTGCTCAGGTTCTCAAGGGCTGCGCGCAGCTCTTCCATTACTTCGTTCTTTTGAATCAAGTTGAGTGTATACGTGGTGAGCTCTTTATTTTTGAAGTCGATCTCTTGTTTTAAACGCTCTTCTTCCAGATGGCGCGCGCGCAGTTCGGCTTCGAGCAGTTCTTTCTGTTGTACACCCAACTGCCTTTCTTTCGCAGCAAGTTCACTTGCTATTTTGGTTTTGAGTTTACTGCGGCTCAACAGCAGCCACGCCATCAGCACCACCAGGATAAGAATGGTAGTTAGTGTATAGGTCCATATCCGGTTGATGCGTTTATCCTTTTGCAGCAGTGATATCTCCGATTCCTTCTGGGCACTTTCATATTTAGCGCTCATCTCTTCTACCACTTGCCGGTTCTCCACCTGTGTCAGGCTATCTTTTATAGCCGTGAATCGCTCATAGTGTGTTAACGCTTCCGGGTAGTGGTGCTTATCCTTTTCAACCTGGCTCAACATCTCGTATGCATCCATCACCAGATACGGACGTTGTGTACGTTGCGCCAGTATACGCGAAGAGTCAAAATATATGCGGGCCTGGTCCAGTTGCTTCAAAGCATAGTATGCGAAGCCTTTTGAAGAATATATATAGGGCATAATAGAAGGACCTTCGATGGCGCGGGCATATTCCATTGCTTTATTCAGGGCTTCGAGCGCGCGGGTATACTCTTCTTTATCGTAATAAATATTGGCAACACTTTGCATGATCTCCGCAGCGTTCTGCTTGTCGCCTTCCCGCTCGTATTGTTGCAAGGCCTGTTGATACTGGTGCAGGGCACTGTCGGGCTTTTGCTGCTTCCGATATATCCGTCCTAATAATTTATAGGCAAATGTAATACCGCGTGCGTGGTGATTGGCCATGGCAAGTTGCTTGCCACGGTTGGTATAGGATATTGCTTTATCCAGGTTTCCAAGTACATACTGTACGTTGCCAATGTTTAACAGGGCGGTGGCTGAACCGATACCATCGTGCAGCACGCTATCGTATAGCTGTGCCGTTTGAAGGTATTCATTCAGCGCTTTCACAAAATCATTTTCTTCAATGGCTACATTTCCCCAGTCGTTATGAATGTGTGCGAGACTTTTGTAATCTTTCTGTGCAGTACCGATGTCTAAAGCCGTGGAAAGAAAATATACGGCTGAATCGAATGCTGATTTTCGCAATTGTATCTGTGCCAGTCCGCGGTATCCTTCAATCTTCTCCGGCTGCGTTGTATGCACCCGCAAGGCACGATGAAAGAAGACAGATGCAGAATCATACTGGCTTTGCCGTATATAGAACCAGCCAAGCGTATTATATACTTTTGCTGACAGTATTTTATTACCGTGCGTCAGCAACTGCTCGGCCTGGCGATACAATGCCCGTGCACCTGGCGGATTTTTTGTTTCAAGTGCAATGCCTGCACGCAGCAATTGATTGATCCTGGCCGTATCACCCTCCACATATTCTATAAAATGGTCTTTAAAATTCTTACGGGCAACGCGATATGTACCGGCAAAAGATATAGTGCCCGACAGGGCAATCAACAAAACAAACCGGAAAAGTACCGGCCATAAACGGGTAGGCATGAATTAAATTGGGCTTTCCATAAAGATATAGTATACAGGTCGAATTACACAAATACCGAGAACTTAATATTACCTTAAAATTTCACTCCCCCTCATATCCCTGCAACGGGGCAATGATGAAGCGATTTCAAGGCAAATGTATAAATCCGGTTGGTTCCAGCACAGATCTTTCCATATTGGATACAGCATAGCGTTAATGTATGTTTACTTTTAATTTCATAATTATTGTATCTAAATATATCTATTCATGGATAGGGGTCGGTTAATTCATTAACTATAAACGAGGATAGTAATCGATTCTTAATCTTTTTTTAAGCCAAAAGTATATATAATTGGCACCTGAAAGAAAAAAAAGCGCAACGCGTTTTGTATCTATCCTCTCAGTTCTTTAAGTTTGATTATAAAGAAACATGTACGCCGTATATGTTTCAAACGCAAGAAGTTCCCCCCTTTGAATAAAGCAAGTTGTTATCTATCCGGTAGCGGTAATGCTTTATCATTTCCTTCGATGTAAAACAGACAACTTTTTATCAAGACGATTGTCTATGGTATATTCTCAAAATGATAACCAGGCCGTACAATTGTCTTCACCAAAAAAATAAGGCTTAACGCACCACAGATACTGTATCCAAAAACATATATATTCATGACTGCCTTACTGTATAACCTTAACCTGAAAAAGAAATTTCTCATTCTCAGCCTTACGTTCCTTACGTCTTTTGTGCTTGTATTGGCGATTGTCTTTTCATCGCAAAATATACTTTCTCAAAAAGCCGATCAGCTTGAAGTTATGGATAAATTCAAGATCGATCTTTCTGATCTGCGCGTAAGCCTGAATGCGCTGCGCGGTGAAATACTAACAGCACTTCTGGCTGACACCCAGACCATGAGCCAACAGATTGATCTGAACGAGCGGAACTATAGCCTGCATCGCAAGCGTGTAGACGACTTGAAAGAAGCTATTCTGGCGTCACAAGAGCATCTCAACCACGAGCAACTAACCCAAGCTACTGTTGCCCTTTTTGAGATCGTTAATCCGCTTATTGAGTTTACAGACCAGAACATGGCACTCGCTGCCAAAGCCGATGGTTCACGTCAGGATAGTTTATTTCTGGCTGTACGCAGCAGAATACTCACTGACTATTCCTCTATGTTTGAATCTTTCAAGAGGGCTATATCGCATGCAGCTGATGTAGCGAACACCATGCGCGACACGACTAATGCCGAGTATCAGAAAACTATAATGACCGCCAATACACTATTGATCGTGTTCTTTGTCGGAACGATAATCTTTGTGTTCACGTTTTCACAATTTCTCGGCAACATGATTTCCCGCCCTATACTGCAGACAAAAGATACCCTGCTTAAAATTTCAGAAGGTGAACTGCCATCGGTAGATGTAAAAACAGGGAAAGACGAGATTGGCAACATGCTTAACTCGCTGAAGACGCTGGTGTATAATCTTAACAATCTGCGTTCCTTCACGAGCGATGTTGGAAAGGGAAATTTTGAATCGGAAGTAATGATCTTTAACAACAAGGGTGCCATTGCTGAATCGCTGTTGCTTATGCGCGATAATCTCAAGCAGTCTGCCATAAAAGAACAACTGGCTGCATGGGTATCGCAGCGATTGACAGAGGCTGGCAAGATTATGCGGCAGAAGCATGGCGACCGCGATAGTTTATATGATGCTGCCATCCAGTTTGTGGTGCGATCGTTAAAAGCTTCACAAGGTTCTCTTTTTACAATATCGGATGATGAAGCGGAACAACTTGAGCTCGCAGCGTGCTATGCATACGACCGGAAAAAGTTTATGCAGAAGACTATATATTTCGGCAGTGGCCTTATAGGGCAGGCGTGCCTGGAGAAGGAGATGATCTATATCACCGATGTTCCGCAGGATTATATCAAAATTACTTCCGGGCTTGGCAACGCTACACCCAACAATGTTGTTATTCTTCCTCTGATTCATAATGAAATTATACAAGGCGTAATCGAAATAGCATCGTTCCGTAAACTGAGTCCGCATGAACTTGATTTCTTCCGTCAGTTTGGTGATTTACTGGCTTCTGAAATTTCGAATGAAAAGGTAAATGCACAAACGCGTTATCTGCTTCAACGTTCACAGGAACAGGCTGAAGAGCTGCGGGCACAGGAAGAAGAGATGCGTCAGAACATGGAAGAGCTTCAGGCCACGCAAGAACAGATGCAACGACAAATGCGTGAAACGAAGCCGTTGTATTATTCCTGATATACACTTTAGCCGCCAATTTGTGCTGGGGTTTATAAAGGGCAGCTTGCATTTCAGCACTCCCGATTATCACACCATCGAACATTGCTTTGCGGGCGAAACGAAGGGCATTATACGAAGCTATACTACATGAATTTCCACAGTGTCAAGTCCTGATTCGGCTGAAATAAAAGTGATGACAGAACGAAGTAATTAATGCCTGCCATCGGATACACTGTCAATTATTGGTGATCAGGAATATATTCCAGGCCACGGCAAACGTAACGATCATGATTACCAGAAATATAACGGCAATGGCTTTGTGTATCCACTCGTCTTTACGATTCAGCCATGCCACGGGTATCAAAATCGCCAGCAGGAACATTTGTACAAATTGATCGCGAATTCTGTAGCCTGCCAGAAATACATTTTCCAGAATAGAATGCGCTGGCAGAAAGATCATGAAGAGGTATATCTTCCGGTAATTCTCAAAATAGAATTTCTTCAAGTCGATTTCTTTCACATTCCAACGCGGTGGAAACAGTATGCGGGTAAGTATATACAGGTTCACCGGGTATAGGATAATGAAAAGAAACGTTGGCAATCGCCAGTAAGCATACGTATGAAGCTCATACGTTGCCCACCAGTCCTGTATATGAATAATAAACACCAGCAGAATCAGGATCATGTGCGGCCAATAGATCTTTACCCGCTCCCATTTGATGACGATCGCAGCAAATCCTGAAACGAGTTGTGTTATTCCCATTCCCAGCACAATGGAGATGAGAACCGTTACATATTCAAAAGGTGATTCCATATATACCAGCTGGCCTGCAGGCTTCGCACACATTGATCCGCTGCACGGCACTTTTCCGGAAAGATAGATAATTATTACTGCCGCGGGAATGCCCCGGCCAAAATCAAATTGAAAGAAGAGCCGACTGATGTATCGAGCAAAGAAAGGTTACTGTCGATACTTACTTTCTCCTATAGAATTGTCGCCGGCTGTACAAATCGGTGCATACTTTAAACATCCGGCCAAAAGCTACGTATTCAATTCAATACATTATAATACTTAACGCTTATGAAAAATATGATTATTGTTTCGCTATTCTTCCTGATGGTAACACCGTTGCTGGCGCAGACGGGAGAAGTATTCACCACAGATGAAGGTGCTATTCGTGGTTACGATCCTGTTGCCTACTTCCAGCAGGGCAAACCTATAAAAGGCAAAAAGGAATATACCTGGGTCTGGAATAGCGCGAAATGGTCGTTTGCCTCAAAAGAAAACCTGGAAGCATTCAAGGCATCGCCGGAAAAATATGCCCCTCAATATGGTGGTTATTGTGCTTACGGAACTTCGCAAGGACACAAGGCACCAACACAACCCGATGCATGGACCGTTGTAAACGGCAAGCTATATTTCAACTACAACAAAAGTGTGCAGGCAACATGGACAAAAGATCAACAACAACTGATTAAAAAAGCGGATGAAAACTGGCCATCTGTAAAAACGCAGTAACTATAGGTATACAAGCGTACTATTAACATTCCTTAGTCGGTTACGGGAGTTACAGTCATGCACCTGTAACTCCTCGATAACCTTTATTTAATTATTAACCGCTAACGGGCCGCAGAGTTTCTCTGGTAGCACCCAATTGATCTTCTGCAGCTTAACAGGCACTATGGTTTTTGTGCCTTCGGTAATCTTAATAAACTGATCCGCTTTTATATTTCTGAACACTTCTGTTGTATTGCTGCCATGCCAACGTATTTCCAACGCATCGATCTGCGTTGCTCTCCCCAAACCAATCTCTCGCCGCAGTGGCGATGAACCAAAACTGCCACCGGAATTTACATCGCGGTATATAGTGCGTTGCCTGCCATTCTCGGTGCACGTTATCTTTATCCGTGAGCCGATCGCTAACCGGTTTGCTTTTGTTCCTTCCAGTTGAATGCTGATCCAATGATTATCGCCCTGGCCGGGATTCATAAAGAAAGAATTCTGATAAGCATCACCGGGAAACGCCCCGCCCATATCAATGTATATATCCTGATCGCCATCGTTATCCATATCGGCAAATGAAACACCATGGCCTTTCTGTAAATGACCTACCCGCGCAGAGGCCGTTACGTCTACAAATTTTTTGCCCGCTACATTACGAAACATCTTGTTAGGCACGAGCGATTGATAATTAGGATTGCCCGTGCCGAGATACATATCGAGGTAGCCATCGTTATCAATGTCGCCAAAGTTGGAACCCATGGCAAACACCATTTTATCAAGGCCACACTCTTTCGCCACATTGGTAAACGTACCGTCATGATTGTTGTGATAGAGAAACATCTTGTCAGGACTACCGGCTGGTACATGCAGCTTTTCGGAAGCGGCATAATACGCCAATGAGTTATCGAAGGTATAGTCGCAAACAAATATATCCAGCCATCCATCGTTGTCGAAATCCCAGAACCACGATGGGAAAGTTCTCTTTTCCGGGGTCGTGTCAATGCCGGCATAGCGCGATACATCTTCAAATACCAGTTGTCCATTCTGCATACCCTTATTCCGGAAGAGATGTCTTCCCCGGTTCATAGTAGAAATAAAAATATCCTTCCAGCCATCGTTATCATAATCACCGGAAGTGACTGACTTTACAAAGCCTTCAAAGTTTGAATTTGTTTTTGCGGCTACTTCCGTGAACGTTCCATCCTGGTTATTGATATATAGCTCGCACGGATGAGGTTGTTGTATGCCTTTCAATGAGGCTTCGTTCCCGATAAATACATCAACCCATCCATCGTTGTTGAAATCATTCCAGGTCGCAGTCTGTGTAGGGTGGAATGATAATAATCCGCTTTGTGTCGTTACATCGGTAAATGTACCATCTCCATTATTACGAAGCAGCGAATTGGGGTCTTCGCCGTACTCGCCCTTCCACGCACCGCGCAGTACAAATATATCTTTATAGCCATCGTTGTTATAGTCCGTCTGCACCATATTAAGGCCTCCGGAAATTCCTTTCAATCCTGACATGGCAGATCTATCTTCAAAGGTTCCATCGGTTTTATTGCGGAAGAAATTTATCTCATCCTCCAGCGACCAACCACAGGTTACAATGTCCATGTAACCATCATTGTCGAAGTCATCTGCAATGCTGGCACCGGCCATGTTTTTCAAATCCAGCTTCAGGTCAGCCGCTATATCAATAAAGGAGTTTACTTTGTTTGTAGTATCACCCTGCATATCGGGCAGTAAAAATTGAGCAGGCACTTTGTCCGGATATTCACCGAGCGTCATATAGGCTATATTCAGCAACCAGCGCGACTCAAGATCACGTGGGTCTCTGGTCAGTACTTTTTCATAGATAGCGATTGCTTTGCGCGATCCTGATCCATCGCGGTGCACACCAAGTCCCTTGATTGGCAGCAAACATGATTCAGCTGCGTGATTGGAGATGCAATTGCTACGTTCTCCTACGCGCAGGTATGTCAGCGCCAGGTCTTTCCATATCTTTTCCGCCTGGTATGTATTCGTGTTGTTCACCAGGTATTCAAACAGTTCTATAGCTTCCTCCTCGCGGCCCAGCTCCAGCAGTATATTTGCCTTCAGATATTTGCAGTACGCTATTTCGCTGGGTGTGCTGTGCGGCAGGCTGAGCAGTGAATCCATATATTTCATTTTCACCTCTGGTACATATTGATTCTTCGGGTTCTTTCCTTCCTCTTTTGCACTGGCCAGAATGGCAATCATTTCTTCATGGCAGGTATTGGTACGTGTGCATGCAACCAGCACAATAGCTAACAACGGAAAGCCTACAGTAACGTAGTGTATATATTTCATGCAGAGGTGTGTGAAGTTAGGGTAATTCATGGTTATGTATAGTTTGAGGTTCAAAGTTCAGAAGTTCAGGGGTTCAAGGTTCAGGGGTTCAAGGTTTAATGTCAGTTGCCGGTTTATCCTTGTTTTTTTGTCTGAGGTGGTCGTACCCTTGTGGCAACCGGGTTACGGGTGCTGTCTCTATATCCTGCTTTACCTGTTCCGCTATACTTTCATCGCCACAGCGTAAATCGGCAGCAGCCGTATGTGCTGCGGTACAGAATTGGCACTGGTTATTGTACGATACAATGGTAGCAATGAGTTCGCCTCCGGTTAATGAAGATGGGCCGCGAAGTAAATACTGCGTAAGCTCACGGATAGGCTCGGCAGAGTCCTTACAATATTCGAGCAACCCCATAATACCGGGCAGATGCTCCTCTACTGGAATATAGGGCATAAAAATGGGTTATTGTGTATTGGCACAATCCATACGAAATGGAGTATGCCAATGCACAGACGTTAATACTGAATAAAGAATGAATCGGGAAAGCGGATATCTACACAAAGGAGATTACCCCTTGCGGTATATACTCAGAATAGCGTACAGATATCCGGAAGATTAGCCCGGCACCTGCGGTGGCGGCGTAGAAATGGTATGTATACCGGACAGAAGTATATATTCTTTTACAGCATACAGGGTATACAGTAAACACGCTGTTTCTTTTGGTATTGTCACAGCATCGTGTAGTTCAAAATCTTTAATGAAGCTTCCCAGTAACTTCAGGGTTTTGGAAGTAGCCGGAAGATCGTTGATGCTTTTGATAAAATCGGTCATTGCCGTGTGCAGCATCTTTTCACGATGATCGGGTATACATACTACATATAGCGTATCGTTTACAAGCTTCTGTTTTACCAGTTTATAAAAAGCGCCCTGATGCTCGAAGGAACCGTTTATACGTTCATACTGATTATCATTTAATAATGGGTAGGGTAACGACAGCGGAATCTTCAGCGTTACCGCCTCACTTTCGGTATACTGGCCGGCATCCAGTTGCTGTTGCATGTTGGCACGCAGGTGCTCGCGGGTAAGCCAATACAATCCATAGTACCCTATTACATTGAACAGGAATACCAGCAGGAATAGTATAGATAGTAATCGCTTCACAACAATCAGTTATCATAGATACAAAAAAATACTTTCATTTCCACAACTGCATAAGCAGACATGAAATAGTAACGATCAGGAATAAGTGTAAAAATGTACTTTATACTATTTATGATATTTCTGTTTACACTCATTTTTTCTTCGTAACTTCTCTTTAGAAAAGAAGCCCATCCACATTCTCAAGTGTTTTAGAGGTTGTTACAACAAAAGAGGCCGCTTCGCGCGGCCTCTTTGGAATAACTTATGCAAAAGAGACGCTACTCTTTCAACTTCTTACCCATACCGGATACAGCCGATACATTAAAGAAGCCCAACGCCTTTCTTCCATTCGAATCTGTATTAACAATATTGGTCGATACATTCGAAAGCGGTGTTGAAAAGAGCTCGCCAAATCCACCCGGCCGGTCGGTCTGCACAATTACTTCGTTCAAAAAGTTATAAGCCTCCAGGGTTATTGAATGAATCTCTACATATACAGAGTCGCCTGGCTCATAGGGCGACAACTGCTTGTCGTCAGCATCCTGTTCATCGGGGTTTACGCTGCGCAACGGAGGCAGGAATGTAACACCATCAAAATTACCACCGCCAGAGAACCCTGCATCGTATGCTACGGTGATCTCGCTAGGCTTTAGCAATGCTACTTTATTCTTATAGCCACGTATCCAATAGGTATCGCCTTTTCCTACAGCATCGGTAGCCCAGAACTCTGCGGTATAGGAGTTATCCGGATATTGCGGATCATTTTCATCGTATGTAAAGGTAATGCTATCGATCGGCACGGTGCGGTTGATGCGTGATGTAGCCTGGTATGTTTCTTCGCCAACTTTCACGGTTAAGGTATACCGGCGGCCAATTGTACCGAACACATCCTTTGAAGTGGCATCGGTTGCTACCCAGCGATAAGTGCCGGGGGTGTCTGCATCTTCCGTGAAAGCAATCTCACCGCCATCGTAGCGTACGGTTACGGTAGCTCCGGATACACCGGGCGGCACTTCGTTGTCTAAATAAGATTGCGACCAGCTGAGCTTTACAAGCTGGTCTTCTACTTTATTATTCAACCATGCATCTACTACGAGCATGGGCGCTGCACTTTCCAGTTGGGGATTTATAGTCTTTTCGCAAGAGTAAAACAGCGAAGCTCCCAACAGTATACCAATGAGTTGTTTATGAAATTTCATGATGCTGCTCTGTTAGAATTTAAAGTTGTAAGATATAGCCGGTACAAAACTACCAATGAGTGACATTTGTGTTGCTTCCGATTTGATAGGCTGGCCAGCGGGCACGCGCTCGTTGGATTGAGCAAAGTATATCGAGAAGGCATTCTTCCGGGCGTATACATTGTATACCGAAAACACCCAGTAGTCGCGATTCTTCCGCTCCTTCCCTTTCCGGCTATATTCCCTGCCTTCTAAGCGAAATGAAATATCCAGCCGGTTGTAGTTCGGCAATCGTACATTGTTACGCGAGCCGTTTGCATTCTCGGGGATTAATATACCTTGTATCACGTAGCGTGAAGTAGGGAATGTAGTAGGCGTACCCGAAATAAAAATAAAGTCAGCCGATACCGACCAGCGCTTGTTGATGTCATAGAAAGCGGCAACCTTTACATTGTGCGTCTGGTCATAGCGTGTAGGGTACCATGAGCCGTTGTTAATGCCATCTACTTTCAATTCGGTGCGGCCCAATGTATAGCTTACCCATCCGTTCAGGCGCCCGGTTTTCTTTTGCAGGTAAAACTCCACACCATACGCGCGCCCTTTGCCACTGAGCAGATCGCCTTCCAGGTATTTGTTGATCAGTAAATCTGCACCATCAATATAGTCGATCTGGTTTTGCGTTTTCCGATAGTATCCTTCCACCGATGCTTCCCATTTGGCATGGCCCATATTCAACGACCGGAAGTAACCAAGTGTAAACTGATCGCCTATCTCCGGTTTTATATTGTTGGATGTTGGCGTCCATACATCCAGCGGATTAGAAGCTGTGGTGTTGGATATGAGGTGCAGGTATTGCACCATGCGGTTGTAACTTCCCTTCACGGAGCTTGTTTCAGAAAGCGAAGCTTTGAAGGAGAATCGCGGCTGCAGGTTGTTGAAGTTGGCAATTGTTTTACCACGGCTATAGGTAGTTTCTGATGCTACACTCTTGCGTTTGCCCGGTATAGTATCGTTGTAGGTATATACTGTGCCCGGACCAAAGTACTTGAAGTTGGAGAAACGCAAGCCATATTCAACCGAAAGTATTTCGTTTACCTTAAGGTTATCATTGACATAGAGCGATGATTCCAAATTATACTTGCGATCGAGACTCACATCGGTAGGCTGACCGTTGGATATGCCTCTGGCCTTGGCTGGCTCAAAGAAATAATAGATTGCCTCAGCACCAAAGTTCAGTTCATTGTTACTGCTGATGAAGTAACTGAACTCCGGCTTGAGTATAAAGTTAGAAATAGATGAATTCCACTTGAAGCGGTTTCGGTCGTCATCACCAAATTGCAGCTCGTATTCATAGCTGCTGTATACACCGGTTATGTTCGAGAATAGTTTTTCATTGAACAGGTGGTTCCAGCGAATGGTAGCCGTAGCGTTTCCCCAGTTAAAGCCCTGGTTCTTGTCGAAGTAAAAATTATCGCGGCCAAAATACCCGGAGAGGTATACACGATTGCGATCGTTCAGGCTATAGTTGGCTTTCGCAGTAAGGTCATAAAAGTTAAGAGCACCGCCATCCTTCAGGATATCTACAAAAGGCCTTGCAAGCACATCGATATATGATCGGCGGCCCGATACTATAAAAGAACCTTTGTCTTTCACGATCGGTCCTTCGAATGACAACCGGCTGAAGATCGTACCGATACCTCCGGTTGTTTCATATTCCTTGCTGTTACCATCTTTCATGCGTACATCGAGGATGGAAGCAAGCCTGCCGCCATAACGCGAAGGGATTGCGCCTTTATACAGCTTGGTATCTTTCACGGCATCGGGGTTGAAGGCTGAGAAGAAGCCGAGCATGTGTGATGAATTATATACCGGAGCTTCGTCTTGCAGAATGAGGTTCTGCCCTACACTTCCTCCGCGCACATTGAAGCCGGAGGCGCCTTCCCCTACCGTTGTAACACCCGGCAGAAGCTGCAGACTTTTGATAACATCTACTTCACCCAGAAAGGCCGGTATCTTGCGAATGGTTTTAATATCGAGCTTGGCTGTGCTCATCTCCACGCTCTGTACGTTGGCCGTTTGTTGTTCTTCCTCAGCCGTTACCACTACTTCCTGAAGTTGTTTGCTGTCGGAGCTCAGTTCTACATCGATGCGTACATCTTTATCCAGCGTGAGCTGCTTCTCCGTTCGCTGATATCCTACAAAACTATACTCTACCGTATAGGCCGAGGGTGGTATGGTAATGGAATAGAATCCGTATACATTCGTTACGGCACCTTTGCCGATCTCTTTGATGTAGATCGTAGCGCCTACCAGCACTTCACCGTTGGCTGCGTCTTTGATATAGCCGCTCAGTGTATGGCGCTGCTGAGCGCACGCTGTGTGTGACATGAGTGCCAGAAGCACTGCAAAAAAAACAGGTACTCGTATAATCATGCGTTATTGGTTTCAATTTATTCATGACAGCTAAAGGCCAGTAATCCCCTATGACTCCTATGTTTTTATTTTGTTACGAATTCAACCGTTATAAGATTATTGTATGTCTATAACGTTTAATCGTATCTGAAAAATATATCCTGCTGCCACCACCCTCTCCTCCATACGGTAATCATTAACAGCTACAGGCATTTGTCTTTTTAAGTGTCGAAAAATTACACGGAGATATTTTACGGGCCGCAAACTTAAAGGTTCGTCATACGATAATCTATATGCAATGGTTTGTTCTTTAATTTTTACATAAACCACTCCTTTCAGGTGCTGCTTACGACTACAAACAGATTATGTATTTTTGCTGTATGACTACTGCTTATGCACTTCCGGAAGACCTGATGGCGGCCAACAATCTGCCGGTTGGTGACCTGATTTTGTTCGACTACCAGACTACGAACCAGCAACCTGTAAAGACCAAGATTATAGCCAGCAAGCACGTATTCAGTTTTCTGCAAGAGGGTGAGAAGGAAGTACATTTTTATGATGAGTCTGTGCGATTCAATCCAAGCAAAGCCATGCTGATACCGGCTGGTAATTGCATTATGACGGAGCGCTATTCGCAAGACAGGCAATACCGCAGTTTCATATTCATTTTCTCCGACAGTCATTTGGTAGCGTTTCGTGATAAATACGTATCGCTATTCACACACGCACCACGGAACAGCAGCGAGCGGCTCTCGCATTTCCTGTTTGCACAAGACGACTTCATTCGCAATTTTGTACACTCCTTGCAGCATCTTCACTGCCATCCCACCACGCTGTCGGCTTCATTGTTACAGATCAAGTTCGATGAGGTAATGCTATATCTGTGTGACCGGTATCCGCAGCAATTTCTCCGGTTTATATTCAACGTTAATGCATCTGATCTCCCGTTGCGTAAAGTGGTGGAGAGCAAAACTTCATTGAACCTTTCGTTGGAGGAATTATCGTTTCTCTGCAACATGAGTGTTTCTACATTTAAACGAAAGTTTGAAGAAGTATACGGCATGGCACCTTCGCGGTGGTTTCATTTACGAAAGATGCAGCAGGCAGCTTTTCTATTAAAGTATGAAAAAGCAAAAGCGAGTGAAATACACCTTGACCTGGGGTATGAAAATCTCTCGAGTTTTGTACAAGCCTTCAAGAAAGAATTTGGTAAAACGCCCAAAGCCTACCAGCAAAATGTTTGAGCTGTTTGAAACAGTTTTTGATCTTTCCGCTATATCGCCTGCCGGAGGCAGGAATTAATTTTGCATCAAACAACTTTAAATTATTCGCTATGAAAAAATTATTTTTCTCTGCGCTGGCATTGTGCATCGTTGCGTTTGCTTCAGCACAGACGTTTACGCTGAAAAGCAATGACATTGGTGGACAAGCTACCAACAAACAATTCTTTAATGGCTTTGGATGTTCCGGTGAAAATATCTCGCCTCAACTGTATTGGGAACATGCTCCTAAAGAAACACAATACTTTGCTGTAACGATTTATGACAAAGATGCACCCACCGGCAGCGGGTTCTGGCACTGGCTGATCTTTAATATACCAGCAAATGTAACGGAGCTTAAAGCCAACGCAGGCGACATTACAAAAGCCATAGCACCGGCCGGAGCGGTGCAAAGTCTTACTGATTTCGGCAAGCAGGGCTATGGTGGTCCATGCCCTCCGGCCGGTCCCATACACGAGTACCTGATCACAGTGTATGCATTGAAGAATAAAATAGATCTCGATAAAAACACCGGCCCTGCGCTCGTAGGTTTTTACATCAACCAGGCTGTTATTGCCAAAGCATCCATTGTGATGTACGCCAGGCAGTAAGTATTTGCTATACTATATCCCTGCAGAAGCCGCACCACCCACAGAGGGTGATGCGGCTTCTTCTGTTTCTATAACCGTCCGCAAGCGATCATTTTTTGTACACACAGTATATACATAAAGCTATAGCGCATCGCCATTTGACGGAATTTATAGTCCCGCCATTGTAAGATTCGGCTTTTCTCATCATTTTGGCCCTCTAAATTGTGTATGTTAAAAAGTGTCAGTATATGCGTATACTGGCAAGGCTATTGCAAACGCACTCATTAACCAAAACCAAAAAGCACTATTGCGCATGAAAAGATTGTTTCCCGCCCTTTGCCTGATGCTCTTGTTAAAGACTGTCACGGCACAGCAGCTACCTGCTAATTTTCACCTTACCAAACTCAAGAATGGATTGGAGGTTCTGGTCATTGAAGATCGCACCGTTCCGCTTATTACCATTGAGGTATGTGTGAAGAACGGTGCTTATACCGAAGATCCTGAATACAACGGCCTGTCGCATTTGTACGAGCACATGTTCTTTAAAGCCAACAAAGACCTGCCCTCGCAGGAGGCATTTCTGAACCGTGTGAACGAGCTCGGCATTGCATTTAACGGCACCACATCCAATGAACGCGTGAACTACTTCTTTACGCTGAATAAAAAATTCCTGTCAGAAGGACTCTCGTTCATGAATTCTGCAATCCGCTATCCGCTCTTCGATGAGAAGGAAATGAAGAACGAGAACCCTGTTGTAGATGGCGAGTTTCAGCGTAATGAATCGAACCCCGCATTCTGGCTTTTCAGTGATTTTGCAAGAAACATGTGGGGCGATCTGTATAGCCGCAAGAATGCTATTGGCGATCACCATATCATTCTCACCGCCACAACACAGAAGATGCAAACCATCCAGAAAAAATATTATTACCCCAACAACTCCATCCTGGTGATTGCGGGCGATGTAAATCACGATGAAGCTTTCAAAAAAGCAACCGAACTGTTTGAGAGCTGGCAGCCTTCAGATTTCGACCCGTTTGTGAAGTTCCCGATACCGGAGTTCAAGCCGCTTACAGAAACCAAGGTGTTTATCACCGAAAACGCCAACGCACGCAATCCTTTTATAGTAATGGGATGGCACGGACCCGATACGCGCCACGATTTGCCCGCTACGTATGCTGCCGATGTGTTCTCCTATATATTACAACAACAGTCGTCTAAATTTCAGCAGGAACTGGTAGAAAGCGGGCTGGCTTTTAACGCTAATTTAAGTTACCAGACTTGTAAATATACCGGCCCCATCACTGCCTTTGTAGTGCCTCGCCCCGACAAGATCAAAGAAGTGATTGAAAAGGTTGAAGAGCACGTGAACCAGTGGGACAGCGATACATACTTTACCGATGAGCAACTCGAAACGGCCAAAAACATGTTGGCAATTGATGATGCCCACGGTCGTGAAAAGACATCGAATTTCATTCACACGGTTACATTCTGGTGGGCTTCGGCAACCATCGATTACTATACCGGCTATGTAAACAATCTGAAAAAAGTTACCCGTCAGGATATACAGCGCTATGTGCGTACTTATATAAAGGGAAAACCACATGTTATCGGTGTGCTCTCTACACCACAAAACAAATCATCGCTGGAGGCAAGTCTCAAAACTTTAAAGAAATAAGTCTATGAAGAAATATATCTGCTATATACTGTTAATGGTGGCGTGCATCACACAAGGGTTTACTGCACCACCGGAAGAAAAGCCTCGCGAATTTATGGTCGATGGCGTCAAAGTAATTTTCAAACCCTCGGTAAAAGAAATTATCAGCGTTCGCTTCTTTATTAAAGGTGGCACAGCAAACTATAGCAAAGAGCAGGAAGGTATAGAAGCCCTTGCACTCTGGGTAGCAACCGAAGGCGGAACGAAGAGTCTGAATAAAACTGCCTTTGCCACTGCGCTCGAAAAGGTAGGCACTACCATTGGCTCCAGCACATCATTAGACTATAGCGAGATCAGTATGTCGTGTATAAAAGAGTTTTGGGACACATCGTGGAAATTGTACTCCGATGCTATTGTAAACCCGGCCTTTGATCCGAAGGAATTCGACTTGTTGAAAGGCCGCGCAGTATCTGCAGCAAAAGAAGAAGAAGCTAACCCTGATGCACATCTGCGAAACCAAAGTTTGCAGAACGCTTTTGCGGGGCGCAATTATAGCAAAATATACAACGGCACGGTGACCAGTCTGGAGAAACTAACGGTAGAGCAGGTTGCAGCACACTATCGCTCTGTTCTTGGTAAACAAAATTGCTTTATTGTAGTGGTTGGTAATGTAACAGAAGCCGACCTGAAACAAAAGGTATCCGCAGCATTTAAAGGTATTCCGGCAGGTAAAGCTTTTCAACCAGAGAAGAAGGTTGAATTAAAACCACAGGCTACCATTGAAAATCGTGATATAGCCACAAACTATATCCGCGGCCTGATGAATGCTCCGGCTGTAAATGAAAAAGAAGGCACTGCCATGATGCTGGCTACCACCATTCTCTACGATCGCTTCTTTATAGAGCTTCGCACGAAGAGAAGTTTATCGTATGCCCCTTCGGTAGGATATGCATCGGCAGCCATCACCAATCCGTATGCAACGTTCTATATATCTACTACCGATCCGAAGCAATCCTTGCAGGTAATGATCGATGAAGTGAACAAAGTAAAGAACCAGGGCTTCTCTGAAAAAGAATTGAAAGATATGAAAGAAGGCTATATTACTTCCTTCTTTATGGGACAGGAGACTAACGATACGCAAAGCATGACGCTTGGTACACGGGAAGTAGCTGGTGACTGGAGAAAAGCGGAGAGTTTTATGAGTGAAGTAGAAAAACTAACGGTGCAGGATCTCAACGCGGTATTCAAAAAATACTCTGGTTCCATTAACTGGACGTACCTCGGAAAGGAAAGCGCTGTTAGCAAAGATGATTTTAAACAACCGCAACTTTTTCCGGATAATACCAAGATCTCTCCTAAAAAATAGAACCGCACAAAAGCGCAAAGTCCCGCCAGCACGCGGGACTTTTTTTATTTACAAAAAGTTAATTAGCCCGGTAAATCTGCTATCGCTATATTGCGTTATAACGATACTATGGGACTTACAAAGTCAGAGCTTTTCAAAAAACGTCAGAACAGGCTGGCTACCCTGGCAACCGCTTTTGATCATCCGGCACGCGTAGCCATTATTGAATACCTGTTGAATAACCAGACCTGTATTACAAACGATCTGGTACACGAGCTTCCGCTCTCGCAATCTACCATCTCGCAACACCTGAAAGCGTTGAAAGATGTAGGAATCATTAAAGGTGAAGTGGAAGGACCTAAACTGAATTACTGCATTGATGAAAAGGTGTGGACAGAAGCGAAAGAGAACTTTGCAGATATATTCTCACGCTTTATTCCAAAAGAAACCTGCTGATGTTGACCTATACATTTACCTTTTAGTTATACCTATGGCACTTGCTCCTGAAAAGAAAATTATACTATATCCGGCACTCGCTCAATACATCGAAGATTTGCAGGAAGAACACACGGCGATCTCCGAAGCCAGAAAAGATGTGCTTAAAAAACTGACAGCCTTCATTGAAAGTAAAACAGCAGAAGCAAAAAGAGCCGAGCTCGTTTTTATCTGTACACATAATTCACGCAGAAGTCATATTGCGCAGTTGTGGGCACAGGCTCTGGCAGATTACTATACTATACCGGGCGTAATAAGTTACTCCGGTGGAACCGAAGCCACCGCTTTCAACCTGCGTGCAGTGCTTGCCATGAAGAGCATGGGTTTTGATATTAATGCTGTTACCGAAGGTGACAACCCGGTATATGAAGTGCGTTATGCTGACGATGCCGAGCCAATGCGCATTTATTCCAAAACGTTCTATGCACCCGGCAATCCGGAAAAAGACTTTTGTGCCGTGATGACCTGCTCCGATGCAGACCAGCATTGCCCTGTTGTGGAAGGTGCGGCTTCACGTATATCGCTTCCTTACGATGATCCTAAAAACTTTGACGGAACACCCTTTGAAAGTAAAAAGTACGCCGAACGCGCACGCCAGATCGGCCGCGAACTGTCGTATGCATTTTCATTGATTCGCCGATAAAATGCTGGCTTTTCCCATTTGCCGTTCCGGAATAGTTTTTTCAAGGTTCGTCCCGATAGCATGAGACGATCAAGATCATGGTAATTTTTTTAATTAGAATTATCGTTGCCGCAGCCTGGAAAGCGAGGTTGAGGAAATTTCTCAACACGACATGTTGGAAATGACAACCTAATCTTGTTCTTTTGCGTTAACAAAATTGTTAATCATTTTTGATAAATGGCCACTGAACAACTTCAAACCGAGGAATTGATAAAAGAGACTGCCAGACGGCTCTTTTTTCAAAAAGGCCATATCCATGCTACAACGCAGGAAATTGCCGATGAAGCAGGGGTTAACCGGGCATTGATTCACTACTATTTCAGAAGCCGCGATCTTCTTTTCGAAAAGGTTTTACAGGAAACCATGAAATCCCGAACCGACAAGATCGATTCTATATTCAGCACCAATGATTCGCTTCGTATTAAGATAGCCCGCTTCATTGATGTGTTTATTGACGATCATATCGATTTGCCTTACCTGGAGAACTTCCTGATAACGGAAATGACAAAATCTCAAGATCCGATGAAAAATTTTCATCTGGCTGAAGAGAGAAAGGTCAAAATAAAAGAAATAATAAATCGTCAAATACAAGAGGAAGTAGCAAGAGGATTAATTGCTCCCATTACGATCGAGCATTTTATGCTTAACCTGATGTCACTTTGCAATTACCCCCTGTTAGCAAAGCCTATCATGCAAACCATTTTTGGTATGGATGAAGCTACCTACCGGAATTTCCTGAAAGAACGTAAGAAAGTAGTTTACCGTGCGATTTTTAACGAAGATCTGCCGGAGTGATATTTTTTTGCCCATGTATTAACTAAAATGTTAAACAATATAATTAAACTAAAATGACAAGAAAACTCTGTTTGATCGTTCTAGCGCTGCTAACGGTCAGCACCCTTGGCAAAGGTCAGCAACTCTCTCTGGATGAATGCATTCGTATTTCGCTGGAGAATAACCTCAGCGTTAAAAACAGCAAGCTTGACATTGAATCAACAGATCATAAAGTAAGCGAAGCCCGCAGTGGCCTGCTTCCTACTGTGGATGTGAACGGGCAATATCAATACTACCTGAACGTGCCTTCGCAGTTTATACCGGCAGCTACTTTTGGCGGCACACCCGGAGAATACGTTTCGGCAACACTCAGTGTACCACAGACCACCGCTGCCAATGTGCAGCTCACGCAAAAGCTATATGACCAACGCGTAATGGTGGGACTCAAGGCGGCACGTGCTGCGCGCACTACGTCAAGTCTGCAGCTTATCATGACAAAAGAAGATGTAGTATATAACGTTACCTCAACTTACTACAACATCCAGGTAATTTCTGACAACCTCGCCCTGCTGCAATCGAACATGACAAGCCTGGAGAAAACTGTAAAGACCAACGAGGCGCTGCGCAAAAATGAGATCGTGTCCGGCAGTACGTATAAGCGCCTGCTTATTAACCTGGAAAATCTCCGCAACCAATATGATAATGAAAAGCTGAACCAGACCAAGTACTATAACATGTTGAAGTACCTGATGAATGTTCCGCTAACAGAGAACATTGAAGTAATGCCTTTTGATTTTAATGCTGCACTGGAAGACTTGAAAGCTGGCGATATAGGCAAACGCGCCGATATACGCCTGCAGGAAGAACAAATAAAACTTTCGGAGCTCGATCGCAAAAGTACGCTGGCAGGTTACTACCCTACGCTCTCTGCCAATTTCTTTCACGGATATACCGGCTACTATAACAAATTCTCTCCGCTCGATCGCATCAACAACCAGTGGATCAACAGCACATACTTCTCTGTATCGCTGAAGATACCGGTGTTCGATGGGTTTACACGCAAGTACCAGGCAAAGCAAAAATCAGTAGCCATTCAGAAAGACATCAACACACTGGCATCCAAAAGGCTTGATGCCGAACGCCAGATACAGGATGCTATGAATAACTATATCAGCAATAAAAATCTGTTGAGCAACAGCAAACGCAGTCTCGATCTGGCCGAGCAGTTGTTCAAAGATGCCAACATCGAGTATAACAACGGCCTGATCTCCATTACCGATCTGCTCGATTCACAAGACGACCTTTCGGATGCACGCAATAACTATAGCACTGCGCTCATCAACCTGAAAGTAGCCGAGCTCGATGTAAAGAAAGCCAACGGCGACCTCGTAAGAGAATAAATAACCAACGCACTCTATAATAATCACCGACTTAACATTATCACTGTATATGACAAAGAAGATTGTTTTCACCATCGTTGCTTTACTGGTTACTGCGCTGGCAGCCGTAAAGTTGTTCAGCAACCAGCAAACCGTGCAGGAGAAAGTATACCGGCCTGATGCCAACAAAAAAGTACTGGTAAAAGCACAGACGGTAACACCCAAAGACCTGGACAGAACCTTTACGTATACAGGTACATTCAGACCTTTTAAAGAAGTTATGCTCATGCCGCAGGCACAGGGAAAAGTAACCGGGCTATACTTTGAAGAAGGCGCTGCTATACCCGAAGGTAAATTATTGGTACAGATCGATGACGAATTGCTGCGCGCCCAGTATATATCGGCCGAAGCTTCGTATGAAACCGCCAAGAGAAACTTTGAGCGTTATGAAAAAGCCAGCGAGAGTGAAGGCGTAAGCAAAATGCAATACGACAGTTACTGGCAGCAGTATAAAAATGCAGAATCTCAACTCAAGCAACTCGACAAAAATATCCGCCTCAACAAAATCATCGCTCCGTTTGCAGGCACTATTACACAGAAAGATGTTGAAGTAGGCTCCGTAGTAAATACCAGCAATGCGATAGGTCGCCTGACTGACCTTTCGCAACTGAAGCTCGAAATCGCGGTGCCTGAAAAAGAAATATACCTCTTTAAAGAAGGTGAAAATGCAACGATACAAACCGACCTGTACCCAGGCCACAACTTTACCGGCAAGATCGACTATGTATCCGATCGCGCAGATGATTCGCATAACTACACTGTAAAAATCCTTATCAAAAACAACAAAGCGAATGAATTGAAAGCCGGTATGTATGGCACGGCTGTGATAAATAAAGATTTGCAGGCTGCCACGCTGATTATACCACGCTCGGCACTGCTGGGTTCTGCTAAAAATCCGCAGGTGTTTGTAGTGCAGAACGATACCGCATCACTGCGCAATATACAGACGGGCAGCAGCAATGGATTGGAAATAGAAGTGATCAACGGACTGAAAGCAGGAGAAGTTGTAGTGGTGAGCGGACAGATCAACCTGTCTAACGGTTCACCGGTAAGCATTACTCAATAACCCAAAAGAAACAACACCATGTCATTAACAGAAATTGCCGTTAAAAGACCTTCGCTCATCATCGTAATATTTTCGGTGCTGATGCTGGGCGGACTGTTCTGCTATACGAAGCTCAACTATGAGCTTATGCCAGACTTCGATATTCCTACGCTGGTGATCTCCACACCGTATCCCGGTGCAGCTCCCGTTGATGTAGAACAATCGGTAACCAAAAAAATTGAAGATGTAGTAGCCGGTATGGACCGTGTGAAAAGTATACTGTCGCAATCGTACGAAGGTGTATCGGTGATCTCGGTAGAATTTGCCGTGGGCACTGATATGGACGACAAGCAGCAGGAAGCACAGCGCAAGATCAACAATATACTTTCCGATCTGCCGGACGATGCGGAAACACCTTCCATTTCCAAAGTATCGCCCAGCGATCGCCCGATCATGCAGTTGACAACGGTTGGAAAAATGGGCACCAAAGAATTTTATGACCTGGTAGATGATGAAATTCTTCCGCAACTTCAGCAGATACAAGGTATAGGTGAAACACAGCTGCTCGGTGGCCAGGAACGTGAGATCCAGGTGCGTGTAAACAAAGACAAACTTTTATACTACGGTATATCTTTGTCGCAGGTAACGCAAGCCATCAACAATGCAAACCTTGATTTCCCAACAGGTAAAGTAAAGAATGCATCGGAACAAATGACGGTGCGCCTCGCCGGTAAGTTTTCTTCTATCGAACAGATCCGCGCATTGAATATCACCACAGCTTCCAATGGCAGCACGATTCGCGTGCAGGATGTAGCCGATATTGAAGATGGCGTGAAAGAACAAAAATCATTGAATCGCTTCAACGGTCAGGATGGTATCGGTATCACCATTAAAAAACAAAGTGATGCCAACGCCGTTGAGATCAGCAGGCAGGTAAAAGAAAAAATAGCAGCACTCGAAAAGAAATATGCTGCACAGGATCTGAAGATCATTATTGCTGACGATACTTCTGACTTTACACTGGAATCTGCCGATGCCGTAACACACGATCTCGTGATTGCCGTAGTATTGGTGGCTGCCGTAATGCTTCTCTTCCTGCACAGCATGCGCGATTCACTCATTGTATTGGTGGCTATACCTGCATCTTTACTCTCTACATTTATCGCGATGTTCCTCTTTGGGTATTCGCTGAACCTGATGACACTGCTCGCCATGTCGCTCGTAATTGGTATTCTCGTAGACGATTCGATCGTGGTGCTGGAAAATATACACCGCCACCTGCACATGGGTAAAGATAAAGTACGTGCAGCACTCGAAGGCCGCAGTGAGATCGGTTTCTCCGCCATTGCCATCACCATGGTAGACGTCGTGGTGTTCGCTCCTATAGCGTTGATCAACACAACGATTGGAGAAATACTTCGCCAGTACTCCATTACCATTGTGGTATCAACACTCATGAGCTTGTTTGTTTGCTTTACACTTACACCATGGCTCGCATCGCGCTTTGGCCGCGTAACACACCTCAATCCTTCCAACTGGTTCCACAAACCGTTAATCTGGTTTGAGTCGCTCATTACATCGCTTACCAATGCCTATACACGTCAGTTACAATGGACGCTGCGCCACAAGCTCATTACAACACTCGCTGTAGTAGCAGCCTTTGTAGCAACAGGCTTCGTGATGAGCATGGGTATATTAGGACAAGAGATGGTTGCTGCCGGTGACCGCGGTAAATTCTCCATCGATCTGGAGTATGACAAGAGTACACCGCTCGCTGAAAACAATCTTGTTACACGCGAGATTGAAAATTACCTGCTTGCACAGCCTGAAGTGTCTACTGTATTTGCCAACGTAGGCGGTGCGAGCGCTGCAGGTTTCGCTTCGGTTGCCAATGTAGGAAGTGAGAACAAAGCATACCTTACTGTAGGTCTTGTAGACCGGGAGCAACGCGACTTTACTTCTGAACAGTATATGCTGCGCGTTCGCAAAGTAATTGAAGATAAATATCCGGGCGTTGAAGTAAATACATCGGTGATTGGTATAACGAGTTCGGATGAACCTATACAGATTGCCCTGAACAGTGAAGACCGCAAAGCGTTGATGGAATCTGCAGCCAAAGTTGAAAACCTGATTCGCAATATGCCCGGTGCCAACGATGTGAGCGTAAGTGTGGAAGATGGTAATCCGGAACTTACCGTAGATATAGACCGCGAGAAGATGGCGCAATTGGGATTGAACATCTTCACTGTAGGCGGCACGTTGCAAAACGCTTATACCGGTAACACCGATGCCAAGCTGCAGGCGGGCTCAAATGAATATGACATCAATGTACAGCTTGATGAATTTGACAGAAGTAATCCTGCCGATGTCGAGAAGATCACGTTTGTAAACAACACCGGGAGCCTGATACCGCTTACACAATTTGCCACGATCAAACAAAGCAGCGGCCCCTCCATGCTGGAGCGTAAGAACAGAAGAACATCTGTTACTATAAAAAGCAATGTGCTGGGTATAACATCTGGTACGCTTGCCAACAATATTAACGAAGCACTGAAGAAAGATCCGCTGCCTTCTTCTGTAGAGTTGAAATGGACCGGTGATATTGAACGTCAGGCTGACTCCTTCTCTGCACTCGGCATGGCACTCGGTGCGGCTATACTCCTGGTATACCTGGTCATGGTAGCACTGTACGACAGCTTTGTGTATCCATTCGTAGTATTGTTCTCCATACCGGTTGCGCTGATTGGAGCATTCATCGCACTGAATCTCGCCATGAGCAGTATGAGCATCTTTACCATGCTTGGTATCATTATGTTGCTCGGGCTGGTGTTAAAGAATGGTATTCTGCTGGTAGACTTTGCCAACCATAAGAAGGAAGAAGGCTATACCACCTACAATGCACTCATTGCTGCCGGTGCCGCACGCCTCCGCCCGATATTGATGACTACCATCGCCATGGTGATTGGTATGTTGCCCATTGCATTGGCAAAAGGTGCCGGTGCCGAATGGAAAAATGGTCTTGCCATTGTAATGATCGGTGGTCTGTTGTCGTCCCTCATACTTACCATCTTCGTAGTACCGATGGTATACTATATGGTAGATCGCCTCAAAGCAAAGTGGGACAACCGCCAGGCGAAGAAAAAGAACGCTACTGAGCTGCTGCACGAGGAAGCTGAAAATGTACTGGAGAACTCATCCTCCTATAGAGAAGCCCTTAACTAACTATATACCCAAAACAAAAACTGTATGTATATGAACGCCAAACTTGTTTTTGAACATGCACATTGCGTGGTGGCGCAACTTAATGATCATACGATATCCGTAAAGCTTAACGGGTTTCTGAAAGCTGAGCACCTGCTCGATATATCGCGGTTCATAGAAACATTCATAAAGAAACATTCCATCACCGCCATGATGGTAAATCAAACCGAGTTGAAAGTATTGTCCAAAGATGTACTGGAGCAAATGACAAAGATTGTGCATGCTACCGCTCAAAATGGTATACAGAAGATAGCCATCGTAGACGCGGAAGATATTTTTGCAAAGGCATCGCTTGGCAAACTTCAAAAAGAAGCACCGTTCGATGTGTCTGTAACGCACGCACACTTCCTGCACGAGCGCGGTGCGCTGGAGTGGCTTCACATAGCTGAATCCAATTCAGTGGCATAACAATATTGATTAATGTAAGAGGAGTCCGGACCACGTGGCTCAGGGGTGCGTTACAAGTCTGCGATTCCTCCCATTAATCTCTCGCTATTCATAAAATTCCTTGCCCTATATTTACCCGTAATCTTTACAGAATTTTTAGTATGAAAATTTCTACTCAGGCATCCGAGCGCATCCTGCTCATCGTGGTATATATAGCTGGCCTTGTGTTTTTCCGCTATCTTATGTTGCTCGGCACAAGCAATGAAGCCTGGGTAGAAAAGCTACCAGCGCCCATTATCAACCTGGCCATTGCTATTGTCGGCACTGTTGTAGGTGCTGGCATGGCCTTCATCGAGTTCAGAATATTTCCGCGAATGGTAAATCTGCCCACCGTCTTGTTCATAGGGCTTAGATTTTTTATTATTATCACGGTAGTTACTGTAGGCATTGCCCTCGTGCATCAGTTCTTCTTCGTTATATACTTTGATCAGTCATTGGGCAGGGCTTATATAGAGACACTGGACTTTCTAAAGACTGGAATCTTCTGGTCGCTGTTTCTATACCTGATGCTCTTCAGCATCGTATTGAACGTACTGAAAGTTGTGCACCATCACATCGGCCCCAATACTTTCATAAATTATCTTACCGGCAAATACAGGATTCCAAAAGAAGAAGACCGCATATTTCTATTCATTGATCTCAAATCGTCTACCACCATTGCCGAGCAGCTGGGACATGTAAAGTATAGCCGCTTTCTCAACACGTGTTTTAATGACCTCACCGAGGTTATGAAGTTCTATCAGGCAGAAATTTACCAGTTTGTAGGCGATGAAGCTGTGCTTACCTGGAAGACAAGCGAAGGCAGAAGAAATCTGCAGTGCATTAAACTGTTCTTCGCTTTTAAGCAACGTCTTATCCAGAACCAACAACTATATATGGATAAGTTTGGCATCGTCCCTGAATTCAAGGCATCCATCCACACAGGATTTGTATCTGTAGCAGAAACCCAGGGACAAAGACGCGAGCTGGTATATCATGGTGATGTATTGAATACCTGTGCACGTATTCTTGAATTATGCAGTCGTTTTAAGAAAGAGCTTCTGCTTTCGTCTTCGGTTGCAGTCTGGATCGATGATACATCCGGTTACACAACGCATCATCTGGACGAAATCAAACTCCGTGGCAAAGGCGAATACACATCCGTTTTCGAAATATTGCAGGCTGTGGGGGTACCGCATTAATTCACAGCAGTACCGCGCCAGCCATCCTTCTTCACCGGAAGAATTTAAGCAAACGCTTCCATTCCCGCCAACTACCAACTTCGACACAAAAGCACCTATTGTCGCAATTATTTCGAAATACTATCTTACCACAACTATGTTTGAGGCGGATATCGGTTTATATCCTCAATCACTTCCATCATGATCCAGCTACATTGTAATACTTGTAATAAACAATTCTGCCATGACCAGCCCTAAAAAGTACCTGGTGTGGCATATTGCTGGGGCAATACTCTTTCTTGCCTTGCCGATTTTTCTCTTCCCGCATCCACCAGAGGAAAAAGATTTCATTTTCTCACCTCCTACGCAGCGCGATTTCATCGGCAACGTAATCATGCTGCTCCTCTTTTACCTCAACTTCTTCGTATTCATTCCCCGATTATATTTCAAAAAGAAATATATACTGTATGCCGGTTGTATCGTAGCGGGGTTTCTGATCATTACATTGCTTCCATCTTTTCTAACGGGGCATAATCCGTTTGTCAAGCCCCTGGCATTTGCTATACCACCCACGCAGGGCGTTCAACACAATGTGCCCAAGCCGGAAGGATTTACCTTTATCGAAGAGATCAGGCACCATATATTTCTATATGTATCCGTTATACTTTTCTCTGTATTGTTAAGAGTACGAAACCGGTTATACAAAACTGAGCTGGCCCGCAACTATGCGGAGATTGTATCGCTCAAAACACAGATCAACCCGCATTTCCTGTTCAACACACTCAACAATATATATGCTACCGCGGTACGTGAAAAATCTCCGACCACAGCCAGCACAATACTCAAGCTGTCGGGGCTCATGCGGTATGTAGTGACCGAGACCAGCAACGGTTTTGTTTCACTCGAAAAAGAGATCAGCTATATCAACGACTACATCGAGCTTCAACGCATCCGGCTGGATAAACGTGTGCAGCTTTCCTATTCTGTAACCGGCATCATTGGTGAACAACAACTATCCCCCCTATTGCTGATACCCTTTATTGAAAATGCCTTCAAGCATGGTGTAAATCCGGATGAAGAATCGTCTATCAATATTCTGATCACCATCAGCGATAAAAAACTGAAGCTAACGGTAGAGAACAACAAGGTAAAAGTGGCGCAAGATCCGCACACCAAAAGCGGACACGGCATAGAAAACACAAAAGCACGCCTGCAACTTTTGTATCCTGGAAAGCACTTCTTAATTTTAAGTGAAGATGAGAATCATTTTCGTGTTCAGCTAACCCTAGACCTGACATGATCACTGCTATAGCGATAGACGATGAACCGCTTCCGCTGGAGATACTGGAAAGTTACTGCAGCAACATTCCCTTTCTTACGCTGGAGAAAACATTTACACAAACCAGCGAAGCCAGGAAATATTTGCAGAAGCACCCGGTAAATCTGTTGTTTCTGGATATACACATGCCGGCTATATCGGGTATAGATTTTTATAAAGGTATAGAGCAGGATACCATGGTGATCTTTACCACCGCACACAGTCAGTATGCAATTGATGGATTTAATCTTAGTGCAGTAGATTACCTGCTCAAGCCCTATTCATTCGAGCGATTTGAAACGGCCGTTAACAAGGCAAACGACTATTATAATTTTCTGAATCAAAAGGAAGAGAAGGAACCCAAACATCTTTTTATACGGGCAGAATATAGCCTGGTAAAGATTGCGTTGACTGATATATTTTACATTGAAGGACTGGCCGATTACCTGAAAATACATTTGCTGAACGGCAAAACCATCCTCACCCGCATGACAATGAAAACGATGCTGTCCAAGCTCTCACCAAAAGAGTTTATCCGTGTGCACCGGTCTTTCATCATTCCGTTCAGCCTCATTACCCGTGTACGCAACAAGATCATTATCCTTCGAAACCAGGAAATTCCCATCGGCGCTTCGTTTGAAGATGCTTTCTTTGAAGCCTTCGGCAATCGTTAATTTATGGGTATATACGTTTGACCGGTAAAGGGCGCACGCTGCCATCATTAAATCTTTTGTATTGTAAGCCGGAAAGTGCTTTACTTTGTGCAGCATAAAACCTGTTCATGTGAGCAACGTCAACATTCTTATACTGGATGATGAAGAGAATCTTCGAAAGTTACTATCGCGTGTTGTAGAACTGGAGGGCTACCCGGTATACCAGGCGGCCACCATTCAGGAAGCATTGAAAGTACTGGCGCGGGAAACCATTCACATTGTAATCTCGGATGTAAAGTTACCCGATGGAAACGGTGTAGACTTTACCGCGAAAATCAAACAGTTATTTCCTGCTACGGAAATCATAGTACTCACCGCCTATGGCACGATTGAAGATGGCGTAAAAGCAATCAAGAACGGGGCATTCGATTATGTTACCAAGGGCGAACATCAGGAGAAGATACTTCCGTTGCTAAGCAAGGCATCGGAAAAAGCATTGCTTCAGCATAAGGTATATAGTCTTGAATCGAAACTGCAGGAACGATTCGGGTTTGTAAATATACAGGGCCGCAACAAACAATTACAACAAAGTATTGAGCTGGCGCGAAAAGTAGCACCCACCGATACAACGGTGCTCTTACTGGGCGAGACGGGAACCGGTAAAGAAGTGTTTGCACAGGCTATACATTATGAGAGTAACCGCAAGGCAAAATCATTTGTTGCCGTTAACTGCGGTGCCTTCCCGAAAGACTTATTGGAGAGTGAATTGTTTGGCCATGCAGAAGGTGCATTTACCGGAGCCACCAAATCAAAAAAAGGTTATCTCGAAGAAGCACACGAAGGCACATTGTTCCTGGATGAGATCGGGGAAATGAATATTGATCTGCAAGCCAAGCTTCTTCGCGTGTTAGAGACGGGAGAATTTTACCACGTAGGCGAAAGTAAAGCCAGACGCGTGCAGGTACGATTTATAGCAGCTACCAACCGACAGCTTGAAAAAGAATCAGAAGAAGGTCGTTTCCGGAAAGACCTCTTCTATCGCTTGTCTGTATTTACCATACAACTTCCACCGTTGCGTGAGCGACAGGATGATATAGAAACCCTGGCCAATCATTTCATTCGCCAATTCTCACAAAAGACGAATAAACCTGTAGCTACCATGTCGCCTGCATTTCTGAAATCATTACAGGCCCATGCGTGGAAAGGAAATATACGTGAGCTGAAGAATGTGATTGAGCGTTGCATCATTCTCAACGACCAGCCTGTACTCGGGGCCGATATACTTCCCTATGATTTTAACCTGCATGATGATGGCCTGGCAGAAGGTAACTTTGATCTGGCTTCTGCTGAAAAAAAACATATTCAGAAAGTACTGGCCTATACCAAAGGAAATAAAACACAGACAGCAAAATTATTGGGCATCGGACTCACTACGCTGTATCAAAAAATTAAAGACTATCATCTTTCATAACAGCACAAGACCAACCTTTAATACGGTATTGCCGCTTTCCATTTCTGCAAGACCCTTCGGAATCCGAAGGGTCTTTTGTTTATGACTTTTTCCAATGGCCTGATAATAACCGCTTTCCATAAAGGGCACAACGATTGCCAACACCGTGGCAAATCATAAAATAAAATGATTATCAACGAACGAATTGCCCTGGTAATGCTGGAAGGCGAAATATCCGAGGGTGAGGGCGACCCTCACTACACCAAAAGGTTCTACAACGCCATTCAATCTTTCGCCAACGCTTCGCTGCTTTTGTGTGAACAGAAGCACTACCAGAAACTGCAACGCTACCTGCAGGTGGCACACAAACTTTTTAAAGAAGGTAACGACACCGTAAAGAACGGTATCGCCAATGTATACCTCTATACATTGGCGCATAACCTCGAGCGCCACAACAATCCTGAACGATGGATCGAGTCCTTCATGCCTGCAGAACTGCGCCTCGAATATACACGACAGCACAACGCCAGTGCGCCTTGATATAACTTCCAAAACTTGAACACTATATCTATGATGACTTTCATTTTAATCGCCTCCACACTGCTGTGCTTCGGTCTGTTTTTCAAGGCAATTGATTACTTCGAGAAAATATAACCTATATGATCGCACTGTTCATTTTATCCCTGCTGGTATTTATATACCTGTGCTACGTACTCGTTAAACCCGAAAAATTCTAATGTATGAATCCTGAAATTATCAGCGTCATCTTCATAGTCGTGCTAACCATAATCATGGCTATTCCGCTGGGAAAATATATTGCCAGGGTATATGCCGGCGAGAAAACTATGCTCGATCCTGTATTCAACCCGATCGAAAAACTATTCTACCGCATCAGCCGCATCGATGCAACACAGGAGATGACCTGGAAGGAACACCTGGTTGCTTTGCTCGTTATCAACATCGTGTGGTTCATGTATGGTATGCTGATCCTGCTGAACCAGGGCTGGTTGCCGTTGAACCCGGATGGCAACCCTTCGATGACTGCTGACCTGGCGTTTAATACCGTAATCAGTTTTGTTTCCAACACCAACCTGCAACATTATTCCGGTGAATCAGGCGTTTCCTATTTAGGGCAGCTCACGTTGATGCTCTATCAGTTTATAAGTGCCGGTGTCGGTATGGCTATGGCAGCTGTATTGTTCAATGCACTCCGCGAACGGACTACTGACAAACTCGGTAATTTTTACGATTACTTTATAAAGTCGTGCACACGCATTCTGTTGCCTATATCTCTTATTGTAGCCATTATCCTTGTATTCAATGGCACGCCCATGACGTTCGAAGGGAAAGATACCATTACTTCGCTGCAAGGTGATACTGTGCAAGTGTCACGCGGGCCCGCTGCCGGTATGATCGCCATTAAGCAGGTAGGTACTAACGGTGGTGGTTTCTACGGCGCGAACTCTGCCCATCCGCTGGAGAATCCGAATTTCTTTACCAACATCGTAGAGACTATATCTATACCGCTTGTCTCCATCGCATTGGTATTTGCGCTCGGCTATTATCTGAAACGCAAAAAGCTTGCGTGGATGATCTTCGGTGTTATGACGGCCGGCTTCCTGCTGTTCCTCATCCCAACGATATACTTTGAAATGCACGGCAGTACAGCTATAACGCGGCTAGGGATTGATCAATCGCTGGGCAGCATGGAAGGTAAAGAAGTGCGCTTCGGTAGTGCAGCCTCTGCCTTGTGGGCCATTGTTACCACCTGTACATCCAATGGTTCTGTAAATGCCATGCACGATAGTCTCACACCCATGTCCGGTATGTTTACCATGCTGGGTATGCAGATCAATGCTTTCTATGGCGGTAAAGGTGTGGGGTTACTCAACTTCTACATCTTCGTAATCATAGCTGTTTTCATTTCCGGATTGATGGTGGGTCGTACACCTGAATTTCTCGGCAAGAAGATTGAAGTGCGCGAAATGAAAATAGCCATGCTTGTGTTCCTGTTGCATCCCCTGTTGATACTCGCCGGAACAGCACTGTCGTCTTATATACTATACCTGCATCCCGATTATGGCTGGCTGAACAACCCCGGCTATCATGGTTTTTCAGAGATGCTCTATGAGTATACATCATCGTCAGCCAACAACGGCAGTGGCTTTGAAGGTCTGGGTGACAACACACCGTGGTGGAATATATCGTGCGGTATCATTATGCTGCTGGCCCGCTTTATACCGATTATCGGCCCGATTGCCATTGCCGGTATACTGGCCAACAAGAAATATATACCGGAGAGCTCCGGTACACTGAAAGCAGATACCGGTACATTCGGTGTAATGATCTTCGCAGTGATCGCGATTCTCGTAGCGCTGTCGTTCTTTACGGCGCTGGCGCTCGGCCCGATCGCAGAATACTTCAGCATGCCCGGATAATTTGATCTATCTATAGTCTATAAATATTTTCAATTATGTCTGCAAGAGAAAGAAAGACACCCCTGTTTCAACAGGCGCTGATACATGAAGCTCTGAAACAGTCGATCATAAAACTCAACCCCCGAATACTGTTCAGGAACCCGGTTATGTTTACCGTGGAGCTTGGCACCATGGTGATGCTGCTGGTATGCATCTGGGTAGCGATGGGAGAAAAAACACAGGGCAGCTTTGCCTATAATTTTACCGTATTCCTGGTGCTGTTGCTCACAGTACTGTTCGCTAATTTTGCTGAGGCGATTGCAGAAGCGCGTGGTAAAGCACAGGCCGATTCACTGCGCAAAACACGCGAAGAAACACCTGCGAAAGTTATTGCCGACAATGGCGTGATAACTACCGTTGCATCGAGCAAGTTGAGAAAAGGTGATATGTTTGTTTGCCAGGCTGGCGACATCATACCAGCCGATGGCGAGATCATTGAAGGTATAGCGACCATCGACGAAAGTGCCATCACCGGTGAATCGGCTCCGGTAATACGCGAAGCCGGTGGCGATAAGTCTTCGGTTACGGGTGGTACAAAAGTATTATCCGATCGCATCAAGGTAATGGTTACTTCCAAACCTGGCGAAAGTTTTCTTGACAAGATGATTGCACTGGTGGAAAATGCTTCGCGCCAGAAAACACCAAATGAAACCGCGCTTACTATATTACTCGCTGGCTTTACGCTGATCTTTATCATTGTATGCGTTACGCTGCAGCCCTTCTCGCTTTATGCAAATACACCAGTCACAATCGCGGCGTTCATTGCTTTGTTCGTTTGCCTGATACCCACTACCATTGGGGGCTTACTGTCAGCAATAGGTATAGCGGGAATGGATCGCGCGCTGCGTGCCAACGTGATCACTAAATCCGGTAAAGCAGTTGAAACGGCCGGAGACCTTGACACTATATTGCTGGACAAAACTGGTACTATTACTATCGGTAACCGCAAAGCAACCAACTTCTATCCTGCCCCAGGTATATCAGACGATGATCTGATCGAATGCGCAACCATCGCATCCCTGGCCGATGAAACTCCGGAAGGTAAATCGATCGTTGAGCTGGCAGCAACAAAAGGATATAAACATCCGGCTACCCTTGGAAGCGCTGCCGATCTTACGTTGGGCTTGCCACAATCGCGCATCGTACGTTTCTCTGCTGAAACCCGTACATCCGGTATAGATTTCGAAGACCGTAGCATTCGCAAAGGTGCCTACGATGCAATACGCAAACTGGTGGAAAGAGCAGGCAACGCGTTTCCGGGCGAAACAAAAAGTATAGTTGAACATATTTCTTCCAATGGCGGAACGCCGCTGGTAGTAGCACAAAACAATTGCGTGATCGGTGCTATCGAACTGCAAGACATTATCAAACCCGGTATACGTGAACGTTTCGAGCGATTGCGTAAAATGGGTGTAAAAACGGTAATGGTAACAGGCGATAATCCGCTTACTGCAAAATATATAGCACAGAAAGCCGGTGTAGATGATTTTATAGCAGAAGCCAAACCGGAAGATAAGATGGAGTATATACGCAAGGAACAAGGCAGTGGTAAATTAGTAGCCATGATGGGCGATGGTACCAACGATGCACCTGCACTGGCACAAGCCGATGTTGGTGTGGCCATGAACAGTGGTACAGCCGCAGCCAAGGAAGCCGGCAACATGGTTGACCTTGATAACGACCCGACCAAACTGATTGAAGTTGTGGAGATCGGTAAACAATTGCTGATGACGCGCGGTACACTCACAACCTTCAGCATCGCGAACGATGTGGCTAAATATTTCGCTATTGTACCGGCGTTGTTCATCACCTCTATACCTGCACTGCAAAGCCTCAACATCATGAACCTGGCGAGCCCGCAGAGCGCTATACTTTCGGCAGTGATCTTCAACGCGATCATCATTCCGCTGCTGATACCATTGGCCTTGCGTGGTGTAGCTTACAAACCCATCGGTGCTGCCGCGTTGTTGCGCAGAAACCTGCTGGTATACGGATTGGGGGGCATTGTAGTACCCTTCATCGGCATTAAACTTATTGATATTGTAGTAGCAGCGCTTATCTAAAATCATCACAGCCGAAGAAGATATATATTTCCTCCGGCCGATTAAAAAAATTGAATTATGAAAAATCACATTTTGTCCGCCTTCCTGTTAACGCTTTGCTGCATTGTATTTTTCTACGTGATCTATACCGCAGTGGTGTGGAGCATAGCGCAGCTCGCACCCAATCATGGCAAAGGAGAAATTATAGCCTACCAAAACAGTACATCGCACTATGGATTTGCCAACGTTGGGCAATCTTTCACAAACGATAAATATTTCTGGTCAAGACCTTCGGCAGTAAACTATAATGCCGCTGGTTCTGCCGGAAGTAACAAGGGTCCTTCCAACCCGGACTACCTGGCGCAAGTGCAGGCACGCATCGATACATTCCTGGTTCACAATCCAACTGTTTCAAAAGAACATATCCCGGCTGAACTGGTAACAGCTTCCGGCAGTGGCCTCGATCCGCACCTTTCGCCACAAGCGGCCAACATACAAATAGCCCGCATTGCAAAGGTCCGCCATATACATGAAAAGGTATTGGCCGAACTGGTTGAAACCCACACGGAATCACCGCTGCTTGGCCCCTCATATATAAATGTACTAAAATTGAACATCGCACTTGACCAGCTCAAATAAACCATTCACCTTGCCAGTGGAGAAGTAAATTTTCTTCTTACCAAGCAATTTCCATTGGCAATAAACAGCTTGCTCTATAACCCAAAACATGAAATACTTTAGTCTATCGATTGCTATATTTTCTTTGTCGTTTCCGCTGTTTGCGCAGGAAGCAGGCGATAAGCCTTCTCCCCTTACTATCAGCGGCTACCTGGAAACATACTATATCTACGACTTTAATAAACCTGCCGATAATACACGTCCATCATTTATATATTCATTCAATCGTCACAACGAAGTAAACCTCAACCTCGGCATGATCAGGGCATCCTACACTACTGAAAAGGTGCGTGCCAACCTGGGGTTGATGGCCGGTACATACCCGAACGCTAACCTGGCATCGGAACCGGGCGTACTGAAAAATATATATGAAGCCAACACAGGCGTTAAGTTATCAGCCAATAAAAATCTCTGGATCGATGCGGGTATATTTAGCGCGCACATTGGCTTTGAAAGTGCCATTGGTAAAGATTGCTGGAACCTTACCCGAAGTATACTGGCCGATAACACACCGTATTATGAAGCCGGTGCCAAACTCTCCTATACAACCGATAATGGTAAATGGTTTTTGTCGGCACTTGTACTGAATGGCTGGCAGCGCATGCAGCGTGTACGTGGCAATTCGCTGCCATCATTCGGCACACAGATAACGTTCAAACCATCGTCAGCAATAACCCTGAACAGCAGCAGCTTTATCGGAACAGATAAACCCGATAGCGCACGGCAGATGCGTTACTTTCACAACTTCTACGGTATATTTCAAGTAACAGAAAAATTCGCAATCACTGCTGGCTTCGATTATGGTATAGAACAGAAAGCGCCCGAAGCAAGCCACTATAACAGCTGGTATTCTCCCGTGCTGATCGCCCGGTATACCATCACAGCGAAAGTAACCGCGGCGCTGCGCGGTGAATATTACAATGACAAATCGGGCGTGATCATCCACACGGCAACGCCTCACGGATTCAGAACAACCGGTGTTTCATTCAATATGGATTACCTGATCGTCGATAATGTTTTGTGGCGCACCGAAATACGGAACTTTACCGGTAAAGATGCGACCTTTGTAAAAGATAACCGTGCCGTGAAAACCGATACGTTTGTCGGCACCTCACTCGCCATTAGCTTTTAATGCCATGCAGGAACAGGAGAAAGAAAAGTCCGTTGAGCATTTCCTGAATCTTATCCGTAAGTCAAAACGCGGTAAGTTCAAGGTATACATCGGCATGAGCGCAGGTGTTGGTAAAACCTATCGCATGCTGCAGGAAGCGCACAGTCTCCTGAAGAATGGCGTAGATGTACGCATCGGTTATATCGAAACGCATAATCGCAAAGAAACCGAAGCTCTCACGCCAGGGCTTCCGTTTGTGGAGCGCAAAAAAGTTTTTTACAAAGGAAAGGAACTGGAAGAGATGGACTTGCAGGCTGTGCTAAACCTGCATCCGGAAGTAGTGGTGGTAGATGAACTGGCGCACACCAATATACCGGGCGGTAAAAATGAAAAGCGCTGGCAGGACGTGATCGATATACTGGAAGCAGGCATCAACGTGATCAGCGCTCTCAACATACAGCACATCGAAAGCATCAATGAAAATGTGCGCACCATTACCGGTATAGAAGTGAGCGAACGTGTGCCCGACCGCGTATTGCAGATGGCAGATGAAGTAGTAAATATAGACCTCACCGCCGATGAACTGATTGCACGCCTGAAGGAAGGTAAAATATACCACCCTGACAAAGTGGAAATTGCGCTACGCAATTTCTTTCAGCCGGAAAAAATTCTTCAGCTTCGCGAACTGGCATTAAAGGAAGTTGCGTCACAGGTAGAGCGAAAAGTTGATACGGAGGTAACGATCGATACAAGACTTCGGCACGAACGCTTTCTGGCTTGCATCAGCACCAACCCGGAAGTAGCCCGCATGATCATTCGCAAAACGGCCCGCCTCGCCAGCTACTACAACTCGAAATGGTATGTTCTTTATGTGCAGACTCCGCGTGAAGATGCCAATCGCATCAAGCTCTCGGTACAGCGCCACCTCATCAACAACTTTAAACTGGCCACTGAGCTTGGTGCTGAAGTATTGCAGGTGAAAAGTAAAAATGTACCGGCCACGATGGTTAAAGTAGCGGAAGAAAAACAGATCACTACTGTATGTATCGGTAAGCCACATTTCCATCTGTGGCAACTGATTCTGAAAACAAATACCTTTAACCAGCTTCTGAACAAACTTTCGCATTCGGATGCCGACCTGATTATTCTGTCATGAGAATTAAAACAAAAGTAGCGCTCGGAGTAGTATTTCTGTTTACAGCGATCCTGGCCATCGGTGGTATAGGACTCTATTATTTGCACGAGCTATCGAGCGATACGCAGAATATTATCCGGAATAATTATGAAACGCTGCAATATACCAAGCGCATCCTCGAAGCATCGAACCACGATATACTCGCCATTGCCGATACAATAGAGGCGAACCTCATCCGCCAGGAAGCCAACATTACCGAGCCGGGCGAACGCGAGCTTACCATTAAACTGCGCACCGCATTTGAAAACTATAAGAAAGGTAATCGTGACAGTACTATACTTGCAGACCTCCGTGCCACCGCACTCTCGATACAAGAAGTAAATCTGAAAGCCATTATCCGCAAGAATGATGTAGCACAGGAGACCGCTTCACGTGCATCCACGTATGTGGTAATCATTCTCTCCGTGTTTGCTATACTGGCTTTTACATTCATCGTAAATTTTCCCGGATATGTAGCAAACCCGATCATCCAGCTTACCACAAGTATAAAATCGATCGCGAATAAAAATTATGAAGAGCGCCTGCATTTCGACCGCAAGGATGAGTTTGAAGAACTCGCACAGGCATTCAACCAGATGGCCGAAAAGCTGGATGAATATGAACACAGTAATCTATCGCGGGTGATCTTTGAAAAGAAACGCATTGAAACCATCATTAACCGCATGAGCGATCCGGTGATTGGCCTTGACGAACGCAAGAAGATTGTATTCGCCAATGACCAGGCGCTTACGTTTTTAAACGTTACCAAAGATCAACTCGTAGGCCGCTACGCTCCGGATGTAGCCGTAGAAAATGATCTGTTACGCACATTGATTCGCGAGGGAAATTCCAAAGAAGAAAGCAACCTGGTAAAGGTAGTGCTGTCAGGTAAAGAAAATTACTTCTCGCGCGAGAACATCACCATCCAATATACACCTACCGGTGAGAAAAATATAGCGATGATCGGACAGGTATTGCTGCTGCGCAATGTTACGCCGTTTAAGGAACTTGATCTGGCGAAAACAAATTTCATTGCAACCGTTTCGCACGAATTGAAAACACCCATTGCTTCGCTGCAGATGTGCACCAAACTTTTACACGACAAGCGCGTGGGTGAACTTAACACAGAACAAGACAGCATCGTGAAAACGATGAACGATGAAGTAACGCGGCTCTCCAAAATAACGCATGAGCTGTTGGATCTTGCACAGGTGGAAACCGGTAATATACGATTGAATATACAGCTTACCGATCCGAAAGACATTATCCAATATGCGCGCGAGGCTGTAAAATTTCAGGCAGAGCGCAAGCATGTAGCCATTGAAATACTGATTGAGCAAAATATACCGTCCATCCAGGCGGATGTTGATAAAACTACATGGGTATTGGTAAATCTCTTAACCAATGCTATTCGCTATAGCCCGGAGAATGGACGTATTGTGTTGCAATGTCACCGGCAGGCAGGTGTCGTACAATTCTCCGTGCAAGACTTCGGGCCGGGTATAGATGCCAGGTTTGTAGGACGATTATTTGAAAAATTTTTCCAGGTGCCGGGCACCCCGTCAGGCACCGGATTGGGATTGTCTATCTCCAGGGAATTTATCGAGTCGCAAGGCGGAAAGATCAGTGTAGAGAGCGATGAAGGAAAAGGCTCCGTTTTCTCTTTTACTTTACCGGTATAATTTCGCACAGATTAAATACAATTATTTCCCACAGAAATCGCAGAATAACACAGAATATATACCAATACTCTGCCCTTACACTTGCAGTTACTTATCTGTGTAATTCTGTGAATTCTGTGGGAAACAATTTTGAAAATAAAAAAGGGACGTCTCCGCCCCTCTTTAGTCTACCAAACCAAATCAAAAAAAATTATACGCCTGCCTGGAGATTGGCTACCAGATCAAGATCCAGTTCAAAATCATTAGCGATAGCTTTGTCACCGAGATTGTCAAAGAAGCTGGCTGAACCATAGCGGATATCATATTTCGTGCGATCCACTACAATCTTTGCCTTCGCTGTCAACTTCTTGCCATCGTGTTTGATGGTTGCAGGAAATTCAATATCGTTCGTAATACCTTTAATGGTAAGTTTACCTTTCACGGTATATTCATCGCCAGCTTTTGGTGTTACTGAAGATATAGTAAATGTAGCTTTGGGAAATTTCGCTACATTGAAGAAATCTTCATTCTTCAGGTGTCCCACCAGTTTGGCATTTCCGCCGGCATCTTTAATATCCGTTACGGTCAATGCTGTGAGATCGATCTCGAACGATCCCTGCTTTACAACTTTACCTTCTGCAGTAAGTTCGCCGGATGAAACGGTTACATGACCGGTATGCTGGCCAGTAACTTTCTTGCCTGTCCATACCAATGTGCTGGCTTTCGGATCAACTTTGAATTTTACAGGAGCGGGTTTTGTGAACGACAACAGTGTCACAACCAACAGGGCGAGCAGTGTTGCACGCAGCAAGTTTACATTTTTCATGTGGATAAATTTAGGTCAATGGTTAATATTAATATGTTTTTCAGGCAGCTGCAAAATATACAGGACGATCTTCCTGTTTATTATACAGACGACCTTTCAGGCCGATCAAATATACATGGTGGAAAATACGGACGATAGATCGTTAACAAATCTTTAACACTTGCAACGATGGATGCCTATCGTAACATCCTTGCCTATACAGGTACGTTTTGTTTTATTGCTTCCTTCCATCTCCGCAAGAATCTGCTGTAAAAGTATAAACAATCTTTAAAAATTCAAACTCTATAGATTTTATAGACTAAAGTTTTTTATTTTTGCTCTGTACGGATTTATCACTCACCCACCAGGAGGACATGATTCGTTGATCTGAAAATAATTTCTGATACCATCATGGACCATAAACTCAATTTTGTAGCGTTTATTATTCCCGCATTCTTTCTTTTCCTGGGGCTGGAGTATGCCATCGCCCGCAAGCGTGGCAAAAGCAAGCTCTTTACGTACGAAAATTCCATCGCCAACATTTCTGTAGGTATAGCAGAGCGACTGCTGAACCTGCTCATTACCGGAAGTTTTTACGGGTTGTTCTATTATATATATGAGCATTATGCTTTGTTCATCATACCCAACCGATGGCCGGTGTGGATAGCGCTGTTGCTGGCCACTGATTTTATATGGTACTGGTATCACCGGTTGGGCCATGAGATCAACGTGATGTGGGGTGCACACATTGTGCATCATCACAGCGAGGAATTTAATTATACAGTATCAGCACGCATCACCACGCTGCAGGCCATTATCCGCAACCTGTTCTGGTGTATACTGCCTTTCCTGGGCTTTCATCCTGCCATGGTCATTGCCATACTGGTAGTACACGGCACGTACTCGTTCTTTACCCATACACAACTGATCGGCAAACTGGGCTGGCTGGAATATATACTCATCACGCCCTCCCATCATCGCGTACACCATGCCTCCAATGAAAAATACCTGAACAAAAATTATGGCGATATCTTTATCTTCTGGGATAAACTGTTCGGCACCTTTCAAAAAGAAGAAGATGAGCCAGTATATGGTCTTACCCATCCATTAAAAAGTCATAGCTTCCTGTGGCAGCATTTTCATTATTACTTCGAGCTGGCAGAAGCCTGCCGCAGAAGTGGAAGCCTTTTAAAATCGTTGAAGATTATTTTCGGAAGGCCCGAAGATCTCGACCAGACAATTCGTGAAGACCTGGAGCGCTCGCTGCTACCGGCCAGGCGAAATTTCCGGTCTACATTTAGGTTCAAAGTATATCTGAACCTACAACTGCTGGCCTGTGCATTGGGTTTATTCTCCTTTACATTGTATTTCTTCGAACTGAATGCCATCGAAAGTGCATTCATCATCGCTCTGATCCTCATTACGCTGATAAACTGCGGTGCCTTGCTGGAACAACAGGAGTGGATCTATTTCCTGGAAATCGCGCGATTGCTGATCGCCTGTGCCTATATCAGTTACCTCGGTGAGAGTTTTGGATTTTTCTGTGTAAGCATCATTGGTGTATTGATCATAGCAACTATAAATGCATTCGAGAAAATGTATTTCCGCTTTGTGTACGATACGGAGTATGACGAGTAAAGCGGTAGACGCTACCGTTATAGTTAATCGTCACACGTTATTAGTTATCTGTGCTATTCC
>NZ_DAIQRQ010000039.1:2099-48215 GCF_036786105.1 Ohtaekwangia sp. | reverse complement strand
AAAACAAAAGCCCCGGGAACCACCCCGGGGCTTAAACCAAACCCCTCATACCAACATCGTCCCGACCGGGAAGTCGGGATCACCAATCCTTAAACCTAATACTATAACAGTAGACGCATATACTTGGTTCATATTGCATTGCGCTGAATATTTAGCAGTTGTATTAAAAAAAGAAAAGCCACGCATTGCATGGCTTTCATTTTTCGATTGATGTGTTTTCTAATTCACCAATTCGGCATTCTCTATATTTTCAAAAATAAATTCTGTGTCATTTTTCAGATCAACGAGTATCACAGAATCTTTGTGAACCTTCCCAGCCAGTATTTGCTTCGATAATTCATTCAGAATTTCACGTTGCATAACACGTTTCAACGGACGAGCTCCGAACTGCGGATCAAATCCAAGTTTGGCGATACGCTCACGTGCAGATTCGGTGATCTCCAGCTTTATGCCAGACTCTTCCAAACGCTTGCATACAAGATTAACCTGGATATCAACAATCTTGCGAACATCTTTTCTGCTGAGCGGACGGAACATGATGATTTCATCAATGCGGTTCACAAACTCAGGGCGCACAGATTTCTTCAGCAAATCCAATACTTCTTCCTTCGTGGTTTCCAATACATCGAAGTAGTTGATATCGGTTATCTTCTCAAAGTTTTCCTGGATGAGGTGTGAACCGATATTGGTGGTCATTATAATAATCGTGTTCTTAAAATTTGCCACACGACCTTTGTTATCCGTTAACCTTCCGTCATCGAGCACCTGCAGGAGTATATTAAATACATCAGGATGTGCTTTTTCAATTTCATCCAATAGCACAACAGAGTATGGTTTTCTGCGAACAGCTTCTGTCAGTTGTCCGCCTTCATCGTAACCTACATAGCCAGGAGGCGCACCAATCAAACGGCTTACACTGTGTCGTTCCTGATACTCGCTCATATCGATGCGCACCAATGCATTCTCATCGTTGAAGAGGTATTCCGCGAGCGCTTTTGATAATTCTGTTTTACCAACACCGGTTGTACCCATGAATATAAATGAACCGATCGGGCGTTTCGGATCTTGCAATCCGGCACGACTTCTTCTAACAGCATCGCTCAATGCTTCAATAGCTTCTTCCTGTCCCGCTACGCGTTTACTCAATTCTTCTTCCAGGTTCAGTAATTTTTCGCGTTCGCTTTGCAGCATTTTGGAAACCGGTATACCCGTCCATTTCGCTACTACTTCCGCTATATCTTCACTGTCGACTTCTTCTTTCAGCAAGGTTTTTTCTCCTTGCATTTCTTTCATCTTCAACTGGAATTCATTCAGTCGCTTTTCTGCTTCCGTTATTTTGCCATAGCGTATTTCAGCAACTTTTCCATAGTCGCCAGCCTTTTCGGCCTGCTCGGCTTCAAACTTCAGCTTGTCTATATTTTCCTTTTCTTTCTGTATGCCGTGTACTACTTCCTTCTCACTTTCCCACTTAGCTTTAAGAGAATTACGTTGTTCAGAAAGCTCTGCAATATCTCTGCTGAGGATGGATTCTTTCTCACGATCTCTCTCCCGGCGTATCGCTTCGCGCTCAATTTCCAGTTGCATGATCCTGCGATTGAGCTCATCAAGTTCTTCCGGTAATGAATCCATTTCCAAGCGGAGTTTGGCAGCAGCTTCATCCATCAGGTCTATTGCTTTGTCAGGAAGAAAACGGTCGCTGATATAGCGGCTCGATAACTCTACCGAAGCAATAACAGCATCGTCTTTGATGCGAACACCGTGATGCAGTTCATACTTATCTTTTATGCCGCGAAGTATAGAGATAGAATCTTCAACCGAAGGTTCATCTACCATTACCGCCTGAAACCTGCGCTCAAGTGCTTTGTCTTTCTCTATATACTTCTGATATTCTTTGAGCGTAGTAGCACCAATAGCATGCAGTTCGCCACGTGCCAGCGCCGGTTTCAATAAGTTAGCAGCGTCCATCGCGCCTTCGCCACCACCACCGGCACCGATCAATGTGTGGATCTCGTCTATGAACAAAATAATCTGTCCATTAGAGTCCGTTACTTCTTTGATAACTGCTTTCAGACGTTCTTCAAATTCACCTTTGTATTTGGCTCCTGCCACGAGCAAACCCATATCAAGCGACACCAGAATTTTATCTTTCAAATTTTCCGGAACATCGCCATCTACAATGCGCTGTGCCATACCTTCAACAATGGCTGTTTTACCTACGCCTGGTTCACCCAGCAGTATAGGATTGTTCTTTGTTCTTCGTGATAATATTTGGAGTACGCGTCTGATTTCTTCATCGCGACCAATTACAGGATCGATCTTGCCGTCTTTTGCAAGCTCATTCAGGTTCTTGGAATAGCGCTCCAGTGATTTATACTTTGCCTCTGCATTTTGATCAGTCACTTTCGATCCTCCGCGAAGTTCTTTGATTGCTTTGATAAGCGATGCACGTTCAAAGCCTGCATCTTTCATGGCAGACGATGCCTTGTCTTTTGTAGCTAACAACGCGAGTAATAAGTGCTCAATGGCAACATACTCATCTTTAAATTCGCGTAACTCCTTTTCTGCATTTTGCAATACAGTATTAGTAGTGGATGACAAGTACGGTTGCTGACCGGAAACACGCGGATAGCCGTTGAGAATATCCTGAAGTTTAGTGTTCAGAATATTTTCATTGATGTTCAGTTTTTTAAATAGATAGCCCGATACATTTTCATCTGTTTCAAGAATGGCTTTTAATATATGGCCAGGTTCAATGGCCTGTTGTTGATTGCTGGTGGCTATTTCAGCGGATTTCTGTAATGCCTCCTGCGATTTTATAGTAAATTTTTCGAAGTTCATGGTATTCAAAATCCTCCGGTTCGTTTTAACAAAAAATAAACCTGAGCACCTTTTCTGAAAAATTGGCACTCAAATGAGCTTGTAGAATTATATAGTTCGGTCGTTTTGACCTGAAACCAGGCAGTCTTGTGATCAGCAGAATAGGTTATAACAATTATTGATTGCAGAGCGAGGGCGTCTCCGGATCTGTTACTTCGCCAAACCAAACCAGTCCGTATTCTTTATACAAGGCAACACCTATCGCCTTCCATTTTACTTTACTCCAGATGCCAGAGTTTATCAATAAAGGATTGTGCCCGGAGCTTACCTTCCACCCGGCCAAACCCTCCTGTGCTGTGGCTCCGCTGGAGCTCCAGTAGGCGATCTCAAATCCTTGCGAAGGATAGTCAGCAATCTCTTTCGGCTTGTCCCACATACACTGAGATTGTTTATGATCGCTGGTATAACAACAGGAAGTCCATTTGCCTTTCTTCGACCAACTGTGTGGATTGCATTTGTTGTCGGGATCAAATGTATAGTTGTCGGTAAGATCGCGTGCATGTACCTGCGCTACTTTTGTGAGCTTCGATGACAATGATATAGGCTCCAATCCTTTGCTCTTCCGATATTCCATGATGAGGTCGTATAACTTCATCTCCTCCTGCGACAAGCAGATAGATTCGTTGGCTACCGGCCTGCGCTGGTCAAACGCAGTGAGCACCAGGAAAAGGAATAAGGCCATTACAATCGATTTCATATAATATTTTCAGGGTTAAACGATAGAAATACAAAATATCTTCATTTGTGACCTTTATTTTTTAATTTTCCGCGCCCAAATTCAGGGTAGGTGCCCTACAAAACACCTTAACACGCAAAAACATTAAAACATTTTAAGTACAATGAGCGATCAGAAAATCAGCATCAGCAACGGTAAGCTCAACGTTCCTGATAATCCGACCATCCCATTCATCGAAGGTGATGGAACCGGTGTAGACATTTGGCCTGCATCTAAATTAGTGTTCGATAAAGCTGTTGAAAAAGCTTACGGTGGAAAAAAGAAAATCAACTGGAAAGAAGTATTGGCAGGAGAGAAAGCTTTCAATAAAACAGGTAACTGGCTGCCCGATGAAACGCTCACAGTTTTTAAAGAATATCTCGTAGGAATTAAAGGTCCTCTTACAACTCCGGTAGGAGGTGGTATCCGTTCATTGAACGTTGCCCTTCGCCAGGAGCTTGATCTATATGCCTGCGTACGCCCGGTACGTTGGTTCAAGGGAGTTCCTTCACCGGTAAAAGAACCGCACAAAACAGACACCATCATCTTCCGCGAAAATACGGAAGATATATATGCTGGTATCGAGTTCCAGGAAGGATCTGACGACAACAAAAAATTTCTGAAGTTCTTTGAAGAGAATTTCTCGAAGTTGTACAAGAAAATTCGTTTTCCACAAACAACGGCTATTGGTGTTAAGCCAGTATCAAAAGAAGGTACCGAACGTTTGGTGCGTTCTGCAATCGAATATGCATTACAGCACAAGAAGCCGAGTGTAACGCTTGTACACAAAGGCAACATCATGAAATTTACTGAAGGTGGTTTCCGTGATTGGGGATATGCACTGGCGAAAACAGAATTTGGTGCTAAAGATCTGGATGGCGGTCCATGGCAGATCATTGAAAAAGATGGCCATAAGCTGATCATCAAGGATGCTATTGCAGATGCATTCCTGCAACAGATTTTGTTGAGACCAGATGAATATTCAGTAGCAGCAACCTTGAACCTGAATGGTGATTATATTTCTGATGCACTTGCAGCGATTGTAGGTGGCATTGGTATCGCTCCGGGTGGTAACATCAACTACAAAACAGGTCACGCTATATTTGAAGCTACACACGGCACAGCACCGAAGTATGCAGGTCAGGATAAAGTAAATCCGGGTTCTGTAATTCTCTCAGGTGTAATGATGCTCGAATATATGGGCTGGCAGGAAGCTGCAGACCTGATCATTAAAGGCTTGGAAGGTGCAATATCTTCGAAGAAGGTAACGTACGATTTCCACCGCCTGATGGAAGGTGCTACATTGCTGAAATGCTCTGAGTTTGCTCAGGAGATTGTGAAGAATTTCTAAGCAATAAAGTTTAACAAGTATATAAGAAAGCCACCTTTGCATTGAGGTGGCTTTTTTGTTAGCATTGATTTTACGACACCGGACTCAATCCGACTTTGCTTATTTATAGAATGTGGCAGATGTTTTAGAAGGTCAGCATAGATATAGCCGTCAATGCAGCTTCTTCGCCCTTGTTGCCATATTTACCACCCGCACGATCCATCGCCTGTTGTTTGTTCAACGTGGTGAGTACACCAAAGATGATCGGCTTCCTGGTTTTGATATTTACCTCTGTAATGCCATACGCTACAGCCTGGCATATATAGTCGAAATGAGGTGTTTCTCCCTGGATAACACAACCTAAACTGATAACCGCGCTAACCTGCTTATCTTCTGCAGCCCACAACGAACCGAGTGTAAGTTCGAAAGTGCCTGGCACAGTTTTACGAATAATGTTACTCTTCTTTACCCCATTTTTAATAAGCGATTCAACAGCTCCGGAATACAGTGCTTCTGTTATTTCTGAATTCCATTCAGCAACAACAATCGCAAATTTCTTTCTGGAGAGATTGATGTTGGTTTTTACTTTTCCCGATTTAAGTGGTCCGGCCATAAATTTATTTTTGTGATATTCTTTGCTTCCAGTGTGTTGGATTTTTCTTCGTATGTAACACAGCGATAACAACTATTTGTAGTGAATCAGACAGGGGAATTGATCAAGTGCTGCACAATACACATTTTCATATCGGATGCTAAAGAGCTTAGGGTTGTCGGTTATTACTTTTACTTTTTCAATTATTCGGTCAAAAAATATATTACCAAGCTCTGGTCGCTGCTCATTATACCATTGAATTGATTCAAAAATGTCAAGATCAGCTCCTCTGCTAAATACTACTTCCTGGCTCATTCTTGGATGAATATTTTGCCTGCATTTCTTGCAACGTCAGTACTTCGCGAGGGTGTGAATAATATTCTTTTAAGCGTTCATCCAACAAGGCTTTTTGGTCAGCAGGAAGCTCCTGATCAGCCTTGAGCATACCATGCATAAGCCTGATTATCCGTTCATCTGCCTGATCAATATACTCATGCAGCTCTCTTCTAAGTTGCGAGGCATCCATAAACAAAAAAGGGATGGAGTTTATCTCCATCCCTGTAAAGTTAAAATAAAATCTTATTATGAATTGCTTTCCAGTCTAGCCTTGAACTTGCGGGCATTCTGGTATTCCGCAGATTCCCAGTATTCATTAATGATCTTGTCGTAAACTTCTTTTGCTTTATCGTTCTGGTTAAGCTTCTCATAAGCGAGGGCTTCTTTCATCAGATAGGCAGGCGAGAAATATTTGTTGGATTTATAGTTTGCTGCTTTGTTATAGTATTTGGCAGCATCTTCATACTTCTCTTCCTCCATATAAGTATCACCAATCAGGCTGTAAGCGCGGGCTTGAACCAAAAGATCGTTAGAGCTGAAATCTTCCAGGTATAAACGTGCTGCGCTGAATTTACCTTGCTTCAGGTAAATAACACCCACATAATAATTTGAAAGATTGGCGGCTTCAGACACCCCATAATCATCGATGATAGCCAGGAAACCGAGGTTGTTTCCATCACCGTTCAGGGCGAGGTCCAGACTATCTTGCTCGAAATAATAAACGGCCTGGAACATTTCCTTTTGAGCAGCATCATTTTGAGTTCCTTTATAATATTGGAATGCAAAATAACCACCTACTGCCAGAAGGATTACCGCAGCAATACCAATAATGGTCTTAGGATTACTCTCTACCCAGTTTTCAGCATCTTCGAGTTTGTGCTTGATTGCTTCCGGGTTTTCCAGCAACTCGTGCTTGTGTTCTACTTTTTTTGCCATTGTTATTTAAAAATTGCGCCCTCCTGATTTAACGGGAGGGCGCAAAACTACAAATTAGATCATACTAAACAAACTGCACAGAGACAAGTGATTAGTCCATGATGAATGGATAGTCACTCTGTACATAAACATCCGTCAGCGCCTCAGAAGGATCAGGGAATTTCGATTCCTCTGCAAATTTCACGCTCTCTTCCACTTGTGCAATTACTTTATTGTCAATGTCTTCGAGTTCTTTCTCCGTTGCGAATTTTTTGTCAAGAATAGTTTTGCGAGTAACCTCGATCGGATCACGGTGCTTGTACTGCTCAACTTCATCCTTCGTCCGGTATTTCTGAGGGTCCGACATCGAGTGACCCTTATAGCGATAGGTTCTGAATTCCAGTAAGGTAGGACCTTCACCAGCACGGGCTCGTGTTGCAGCGCGCGAAACAGCATTGTGAACATCTTCGCAACGCATAGCATCAACAGGCTCTGCAGGCATATCGTATGCTTCTGCCAGCGTGTACAGTTCATGAACGTTAGAGGTACGCTGAACAGAAGTACCCATAGCGTATCCATTATTTTCAATCACGAATATCACAGGCAATTTCCATAGCATTGCCAGGTTTAATGCTTCGTGAAAAGCACCCTGACGCACAGCGCCATCACCCATATAGCAGATGCACAAGTTGCCAGTCTTATTGTATTTTTCAGCGAAAGCGATACCAGCACCCAGTGGAACCTGAGCACCTACAATACCATGGCCACCCACGAAATTATGCTCCTTGTCAAAGATGTGCATAGAACCACCTTTACCCTTCGTGGTTCCGGTTTCTTTACCGTAAAGCTCGGCCATAATAGCCTTAGGGTCTGTTCCCAAAGCCAATGGATGACCGTGGTCGCGATACGCTGTAATATACTTATCTCCTTTTTGTAAAGCCGAAACAGAGCCTGAGGCACATGCTTCCTGGCCTATATATAAATGACAGAATCCTTTGATCTTCTGCATACCGTAAAGCTGACCGGCTTTCTCCTCGAACTTCCGCATCAGTTGCATACTCTCATACCAATACAGGTAGGTTTCTTTTGAGAATTCAGTTGAATCACTCTTCTTCGCCACGGCGGGCTCATTCTTGGCTTTTGTTGTAGCAGGCATATCCCTATTTTTGATCCGAGCTGCGAAAATAACCCCCCAACGAACATTAGCCAAACTTTCAAGGCAATTCCTCATGTACCTGGATGAACTTCATTTGCTGAATTTTAAAAACTACCAGGAAGCTAATGTCCGCTTTTCGCCATCCGTAAACGTTTTAGTAGGAAAAAACGGGAGCGGAAAGACCAATTTACTTGATGCAATTTATTCGCTGTCTTTTACAAAGAGCGCCTTTGCTTCTTCCGATGCCCAGTGTATTATGATTGGGCAACCCTTTTTTATGATTAAAGGAAAGTTCAACAAAGCTGGAAAGTTTTATGAACTGATGAGCTCCGTTCAGACTGGTACCAAAAAGACTTTTCGGGAAGAAGGAGCAGATTACCAAAAACTGAGCGATCACATTGGGAAATACCCGGTAGTACTCATAGCACCCGATGATGTAGAGCTTGTTCGCGAAAGCAGTGAAGCCCGAAGGAAGTTTTTCGATAGCATTATTTCTCAGCTTGATAAGACTTACCTTGAGGCTCTTATGCAATACAATCAGGCGCTGAAGCAACGAAATAGTTTACTACGTATGTTTCAGGAACGAGGAACACCCGATTGGCTTGCACTGGAATTATACGATCAAATACTTATTCGCGTAGGTAAATTGATCTACACCAGGCGATTTTCTTTTGCAGAAGAATTTTTGCCTGTATTCAGAAAATACTTTCAATATATAGTAGGAGAGGATGAGGTGACCGATTTGGAGTATGCTTCCGAATTGAAAGACAAAAGCTTTGAAGAGGGCTTGATAAAGAATCGTCAGAAAGACGTGATGCTGCAACGCACCTCGTTCGGTATCCACCGCGATGACTATCTTTTTACACTAGGGAATGGCGATTTAAAAAAGCTGGGATCGCAGGGCCAACAAAAATCATTTGTTATAGCGCTGAAGCTCGCACAATTTGAAATAGTACAGAGAGCAAAAGGATTTAAACCGATCTTATTACTGGATGATATTTTTGATAAGCTTGACGATTTCCGAATTGCAAAGCTCTTGGAATTGATGAAAAGTGAGCTGGGCCAGCTCTTTATTACGGATGCCCGCCCCGACCGAACGGGCGAATTGCTCCGGTCAATCCAAGTTCCGGCCTTCGTGTTTTCTGTTAATAAAGGCGATGTCACTCCCGTCAATAACTCTGTTTCTTCATAAGGACAAGAGAAACAAATCGAATAAAACCCATTGTATATTTGCAGCATGTCAAAGAAATATAGAGGAGGTGAGGCTCAATCCGTTGGAGAAGCAATCCGTGATCTGCTGAATTCCTATCGCCTTACTTCTAAATTTGATGAAGCAAATCTGATAGACTCCTGGGAACGGGTTGTGGGTAAACCGATTGCCAGGCGGACTAAAAAATTATTTATAAAGAATAAAGTGCTTTTTGTTGAATTCGACTCGCCGACTATGCGCAAAGATTTCTCCCTCCATAAGGCCCAAGTGCTTGAAACGTTCCGGAAAGAATTCGGAGAAGGCGTTATCACAGAGATTATTCCAATGTGATTCACAATAATTTGAACTTTTCTCGCGAAAGAATTTTCGAAATTCTCTGCATAAGTTTTGAAAAAGTAGAAAAGCGTATAATTTTGCACTCCTGTTTTTAAAAGGGCTGGGAAAACAGCGCTGAAAACGGAATAGTTCTAAGAAATTCTGAAGCACCATTAGTTCATATAGCCGTAATAAACCGGTTATGGGAAGAATGGAAAATAATTAAGGGGGAATACCAAAGCGGCCAACTGGGACAGACTGTAAATCTGTTGTCTTATGACTTCATAGGTTCGAATCCTATTTCCCCCACTAACGCGGGAGTAGCTCAGTTGGTAGAGCGATAGCCTTCCAAGCTATAGGTCGCGGGTTCGAGCCTCGTCTCCCGCTCTCTTTTGAGCCGTTATTCGTTAATCGTTTCCGTTGGTCGTAAAAATGCGGTTGACGATAACGGATAACATATAATGGCTACTAGGCTGTTGTAGCTCAGTGGTAGAGCACTTCCTTGGTAAGGAAGAGGTCGTGAGTTCAATCCTCATCAACAGCTCTCTCGAAACAAAAATGAAATGTTTGGCAATAAGCGCCGCGAAGTAGCGAATCACGGCTGTCAGCATTCATAGACATAATGAATAACCCTTTTCGAAAGGCTTAAAATGTTCAGGGTGTTAGTTTGGCAGAAGGCCGGGCTTCATGAATAAGCAACAAATTTTCATAACACTAATAATTTTAAACTTTTAACTGGGATTTTCAAATATGGCTAAAGAAAATTTTGATCGTTCGAAACCACACGTTAACGTGGGTACTATCGGTCACGTTGACCACGGTAAGACTACTCTTACTGCTGCGATTACTAAAGTTCTCGCATCTAAAGGTCTCGCTTCTATGCGCGACTTCTCTTCAATCGACAATGCTCCTGAAGAAAAAGAACGCGGTATTACAATCAACACTTCACACGTTGAGTACGCTACTGCTAACCGTCACTATGCTCACGTAGACTGTCCAGGTCACGCTGACTATGTGAAAAACATGGTTACTGGTGCTGCTCAGATGGACGGTGCTATCCTCGTGGTAGCTGCTACTGATGGTCCTATGCCACAAACTCGCGAGCACATTCTTCTTGCTCGTCAGGTAGGTGTACCTGCTCTTGTAGTATTCATGAACAAAGTAGATTTGGTTGACGATTCTGAATTGTTAGACCTCGTTGAAATGGAAGTTCGTGAATTGATGTCTGCTTATAGCTTCCCTGGCGATACTATGCCTGTTATCAGAGGTTCTGCTTTAGGAGCTCTTAACGGCGAACCAAAATGGGTTGCTAAAGTTGAAGAATTGATGGATGCAGTTGATACATTCATTCCTCTTCCAGTTCGTCTTATCGATAAAGATTTCTTGATGCCTGTTGAAGACGTATTCTCGATCACGGGTCGTGGTACAGTGGCCACAGGTCGTATCGAAAGAGGTGTTGTTAACACTGGCGATGCAGTAGAAATCCTTGGTATGGGTGCTGAAAACCTGAAGTCTACAATCACAGGTGTGGAAATGTTCCGCAAGATCCTCGACAGAGGTGAAGCTGGTGACAACGTAGGTCTTCTGCTCCGCGGTATTGAAAAAGAGCAAATCCGCAGAGGTATGGTTATCTGTAAGCCTGGTTCAGTAAAGCCTCACGCTAAATTCAAAGCTGAAGTTTACGTATTGTCTAAAGAAGAAGGTGGTCGTCACACTCCATTCTTTAATAAATACCGTCCTCAGTTCTATTTCCGTACAACTGACGTAACAGGTGAAGTGAAACTTCCTGCAGGTGTAGAAATGGTTATGCCTGGCGATAACATCTCTATTGAAGTAGAGTTGATCAACAAAATCGCTATGGAAAAAGGTCTTCGTTTCGCGATTCGCGAAGGTGGCCGTACCGTAGGATCTGGTCAGGTAACTGAAATCTTGGACTAATCGTCTGATTTATAATAAGAAAGCGTTCTTGGAGAATTTTTCAAGAACGCTTTTATTTTCCTTGTGAATCTTCTATTTTTGCAGTCCCTTTTTGGGCTGAGTGTATTTGGATGCGGCTCAAGGGTTTGAGCAGGTTCCGGCTAAAGCGTCAAAAAAGGGATTTATATAAGGAACAGTTCATGGATGGAGTTTCCGGTCAAGAGCTGAATCCAAAGGTTAGAAATAAACGGGTGTAGCTCAATTGGTAGAGTAGCGGTCTCCAAAACCGTTGGCTGGGAGTTCGAGTCTCTCCACCCGTGCAGAAGTAAAGGAAGCAGAAGCTTCTACAAAAAACTTGAAAATCAATGGAGAAGTTAAAAACCTATTTGGCAGAATCCTGGGATGAGATCAAGAACAAAGTAACTTGGTCCAAATACAGCGAATTGCAGGGTAGTGCAATCCTGGTATTGGTGGCATCAACCATCTTTGCCCTTGTGATTGGCGCAATCGACTGGGTTTTCAAAACCGGTCTTCAGTGGTTTTATAGAGAATTTTAATTATAGAAGTCAATGCCCGAGCTGAAATGGTATGTTCTCAGGGTCGTTAGCGGCCAGGAAAAAAAGGTAAAATCTTACCTTGAGACTGAGATCGAGCGTTCAAAGCTGCTGGATTTTATTCCTCAGGTGTTGATCCCTTCTGAAAAAGTATATGAAATGAGAGGCGGTAAGAAGCGTGTTCGTGAGCGCAACTTCTTTCCGGGTTACATTCTCCTTTCTGCAGATCTCTCGAATGGAGAAGCCTTTCACGCGGTAAATAGTATACCAGGAGTGATCGGTTTTCTCGGTAACAACGGCACCGGGGCTTCCAAGGATCCTGTACCTCTTCGTCAATCAGAGGTTAACCGGATTCTCGGTAAAGTTGATGAGATTGACGAACTCGAGGAAAAACTCGAGACACCATTTATTAAAGGTGAATCAGTAAAAGTAATGGATGGTCCATTCAGCGGATTTACCGGAAGCGTTGAGGAAATTTTTGAAGACAAAAAGAAACTCAATGTAATGGTGAAAATATTCGGCCGGAATACTCCGGTTGAATTGAGTTATATGCAGGTAGAAAAGTTAGAATAAAGATAACATGGCAAAAGAAATAATTGGTTATCTGAAATTACAGGTAAAAGGTGGAGCGGCAAATCCGGCACCTCCGATCGGTCCTGCGTTGGGTTCCAAAGGTCTTAACATCATGGACTTTTGCAAGCAATTCAATGCACGTACGCAGGATAAACCCGGTCAGGTGTTGCCCGTATTGATCAGTATTTATAACGATAAGTCATTTGACTTCGTAATAAAAACTCCTCCCGCTGCAATCCTGATTTTGGATGCCGCTAAGAAACAGAAGGGTTCAGCAGAACCTAACCGTACAAAGGTTGGCGCGATCACCTGGGATCAGGTGAAGACAATTGCAGAAACTAAAATGCCAGACCTCAATGCATTTAAAATTGAGTCAGCTATGAAAATGGTGGCTGGTACTGCAAGAAGCTTAGGTATAACAATATCAGGAACTCCCCCTTGGGATAAATAATCACAGCGATGGCGAAGATTTCTAAAAACAGAAAAGCGGTCCTTGCGAAATACAACCCTGAGAAGGAATATTCTCTGGAAGATGCAGCAAAAGTGTTGAAAGATATTACTTTCACAAAGTTTGATGCTTCTGTTGATCTTGACATTCGTTTAGGTGTAGATCCTAAAAAATCAGATCAAATGGTGCGGGGAGTGGTTTCATTACCACATGGTATTGGTAAAACGGTTCGTGTATTGGTACTTTGTACTCCTGACAAAGTTCAGGAAGCTAAAGATTCCGGTGCAGATCACGTTGGTCTGGATGATTATATTCAGAAAATTGAAGGTGGTTGGACAGATATCGATGTGATAATCTGTACACCTACTGTAATGGCAAAAGTTGGTAAACTTGGTAAAGTACTTGGTCCAAGAGGCCTTATGCCAAATCCTAAATCAGGAACTGTTACGCTCGAAGTTGGTAAAGCCGTGAAAGAAGTTAAAGCGGGTAAAATCGACTTCAAAATTGATAAACAAGGAATCATCCATGTGGGCATTGGTAAAGCTTCCTTCTCGGCTGATAAAATCCGGGACAATGCTGCAGAAATGATCAATGTTGTTGCTAAGCTAAAACCGGCTTCAGCGAAGGGTGATTACTTCAAAAGCATCACTATTTCAACTACAATGAGCCCGGGTATAGCAGTTGACAAGAATTCGATTGCTGGCATTTAAGATTTAAAGACATGACCAGAGAAGAAAAAGCACAAATTATCGAAGAGCTTTCAGAGAAGTTTGCCAACAACGCCCACTTCTACATTACTGATGCCGGCGGTTTTACCGTAGAGCAGATCAATAATTTCAGAAGACTGTGCTTCAAAAGCGGCATCGAATACAAAGTGTACAAGAACACATTGATTCGTAAAGCATTGGAGAAACAGGAGGGTACTGACTATTCACCTTTGTTCAACGCATTACATGGTTTCTCAGGAGTATTGTTCTCTAAAGAAGCAGGTAATCTTCCGGCAAAAGTGATTAAAGAGTTTCGTCTGAAGCTCGAAGGCAAGCCTGTTTTGAAAGCAGCTTCCATTAACTCAGACCTTTTCATAGGTGATGAGAACCTCACTATGCTGAGCGAGCTGAAATCTAAGAATGAGCTCATCGGCGATGTTATTGCATTGCTTCAATCTCCTGCCAAAAATGTTATTTCTGCTCTTCAGAGCGGAAAAAGCACCGTGGCTGGCTTGGTAAAAGCATTGGAAGAACGCGGATCTAAATAATTTATTAACAACAAGAACTTAATTAAACTTTACGAAAATGGCTGATATTAAAGCACTCGGAGATCAACTCGTTGAACTCACTGTTAAAGAAGTTAACGAACTGGCTTCTTACCTGAAAGAAACCTATGGCATTGAACCTGCTGCTGCTGTAGTAGCTGGACCTGCTGCGGGTGGTGCTGCCGGTGGTGGCGCAGCTGCTGCTGAAAAAACTAACTTTGATGTAGTATTGAAAGCTCCTGGAGCTAACAAACTTCAAATTGTGAAATTGGTGAAAGATCTTACTGGTCTTGGCTTGAAAGAAGCTAAAGATGTAGTTGATGGTGCACCTAAAACTATCAAAGAAGGCTTACCAAAAGACGAAGCTGAGAACCTGAAGAAGCAACTTGTTGAGGCTGGTGCCGAAGTTGAGTTGAAGTAATCTTCTTGCAGACGAAGAGTACCGTCTGACAGCTTCGGTTAGACCCTGTGTCTGTCCTGATCATTGATCGGGAGGGACAGGGTCTATTCCTATTTGTACTCGAACTTGTATTTCTCTTTATTGTTCGCCGTCCAGGACAAAGAACTTAAACGTTAAACACCTTGGCAAAGAAGACTATTAACGGTAGAATCGACTTCTCAGGAATTGAGAAGATCCTCGAATACCCGGATTTTCTGGACCTTCAACTCCAGTCTTTCAAAGATTTCTTACAGATCGAAACTCCGGCCGAAAAAAGACAAAATGAAGGCTTATACAAGGTTTTTGCTGAGAACTTCCCGATAAGTGATTCGCGCGAAAACTTTGTATTAGAGTTTGTAGACTATACGATTGATCCACCGAAGTATTCCGTAGATGAGTGCATCGATCGTGGATTGACCTTTTCCGTGCCGTTGAAAGCTAAGCTTCGTCTTACTTGCAACGATGAGGATAATGAAGATTTTGAAACCATAGAGCAGGAAGTATTCCTCGGCAATATTCCATATATGACCGAAAAGGGATCTTTTGTAATCAATGGTGCAGAGCGTGTTATTGTATCTCAATTGCACCGCTCACCAGGCGTGTTCTTCGCGATGAGCAAACACACAAACGGTACTAAATTGTACTCAGCGCGAATCATCCCATTCAAAGGATCGTGGATTGAATTCGCTACCGATGTGAACGCGGTAATGTATGCGTACATCGATCGTAAAAAGAAATTCCCTGTAACTACATTGTTACGTGCTATTGGTTACGGTTCGGATAAAGATATACTCGACCTCTTCGGTTTATCTGAAGAAGTTGAAGCAAACAAAAATACGCTCAAGAAAACTGTAGGTCGCAAACTCGCTGCGCGTGTGTTGAAGACCTGGACTGAAGACTTCGTGGATGAAGATACTGGTGAAGTGGTATCTATCGATCGTAACGAAGTGTTGTTAGAGCGTGATCATACTATTGCAGCAGAAGATGTAGATATAATTGTTGAGTCAGGAGTGAAATCAATCATCCTGCACCGCGATGATATCAACATTGCTGACTATAACATCATATTCAATACACTGGCAAAAGACACTTCCAACTCCGAAAAAGAGGCGGTTGAATATATCTATCGTCAGTTGAGGAATACTGAAGCTCCGGATGAGCAGACGGCTCGCGATATTATTAACAGCTTGTTCTTCTCTGAGAAGCGCTATGACCTTGGTGAAGTTGGTCGTTACAGAATCAACAAGAAACTCGGTCTTGATATCAGCTCCGATCAGCGTGTATTGACGAAAGAGGATATCATCCTTATTGTGAAATACCTGATCGGTTTGATCAACTCAAAAGCAGTTGTCGATGATATCGATCACTTGAGCAACAGACGTGTACGTACAGTAGGCGAGCAGTTGTATTCTCAATTTGGTGTAGGTCTTGCCCGCATGGCGAGAACCATCAAAGAAAGAATGAATGTTCGCGATAATGAAGACTTCAAGCCGGTTGATCTGATCAACGCTCGTACATTGTCTTCTGTGATAAACTCATTCTTTGGAACGAACCAGTTGTCTCAGTTCATGGATCAAACCAATCCACTTGCTGAGATTACACATAAACGCAGAATGTCGGCACTCGGCCCTGGTGGTCTTTCCCGCGAGCGTGCAGGTTTCGAGGTTCGTGACGTGCATTACACGCACTACGGACGTCTCTGTACGATCGAGACTCCTGAAGGTCCGAACATTGGATTGATTTCATCGCTCTGCGTTCACGCAAAAGTGAACAAAATGGGTTTCATTGAAACACCTTACCGTAAAGTCGAAAACGGTAAAGTGAAGGTGAAAGACCCTGTAGTATTCCTGACTGCAGAGGAAGAAGATACAAACTATATCGCTCAGGCTAAGGTACCGATCAAAGCCACTGGTGAGTTTATTGATGAGAAAATCAAAGCTCGCTTTGAAGGTGACTTCCCGGTAATTGAACCGAAAGACCTGAAGTATATGGATATTGCTCCGAATCAGATTGTTTCGGTAGCTGCTTCCATGATTCCATTCCTGGAGCACGATGATGCAAACCGTGCATTGATGGGATCGAACATGCAGCGCCAAGCTGTGCCTTTGATGAGGCCCGAAGCACCGATTGTAGGTACTGGTCTTGAAGGCCGTGTAGCATTGGATTCACGTGCGCTGATTTTGGCTGAAGGTGAGGGTGTTGTTGACTTTGTAGATGCGAAGAAGATCGTAATTAAATACGAGATTTCTGATGAACAACGTCTTGTAAGCTTTGATGACGAATTCAGAACTTACAATCTGATCAAATTCAGAAGGACAAACCAGGATACCTGTATCAACTTAACGCCGCTTGTTCGCAAGGGTGAGAAAGTGGTAAAAGGACAACCTCTTTGTCAGGGATACGCAACGCAAAACGGTGAGCTTGCGCTTGGACGCAACCTGTTGGTAGCGTACATGCCATGGCAAGGTTACAACTTCGAGGATGCGATTGTAATCTCTGAGAAGGTTGTTCAAGACGATGTATATACTTCTATACACATCGAAGAATTTGAACTGGAAGTTCGCGATACGAAGCGCGGTGAAGAAGAACTTACTTCTGAGATACCGAACGTAAGCGAAGAAGCGGTGAAGCACCTGGATGAGAATGGTATCATCCGTGTTGGTGCTGAGGTTCGTGAAGGTGATATTCTTATCGGTAAGATCACTCCGAAAGGAGAAACAGATCCTACGCCGGAAGAAAAACTTCTCCGTGCCATCTTTGGCGATAAGGCTGGTGATGTGAAAGATGCTTCTATGAAAGCACCTCCATCATTGAAAGGTGTAGTTATCGATACAAAACTCTTCTCAAGACCGAAGCGTGACAAAGATGTTCGCACGAAATCTAAGAAAGAGCTTGATGCACTGAAGAGCAAATACAGCAAGCAATTGAGCGATCTTCGTGAGGAGATGATCAAGAAGCTTACACAACTGCTGAACGGAAAGACCAGCAACGGTGTGAAGCATAAATTCGGTGATGAATTGGTAAGCAAGGGTGTGAAGTTCTCTGCAAAAGTTATCGAGAACAACCTGTTCCCTGATAAGAACATCTACCGTGATGAAAGCAATTATAACGTACCGGAAGAAGTTAACCTGATTTCGGATGTTAGCCTGGAAAACTGGACGTCTGAAGAGCATACAAATGAGCTCATCGGTCAGATGGTGAAAAACTATATCATCAAGCGTAACACCTACGCTGGTGAGTTCAAGCGCGAACGCTTTACATTGGAGGTAGGAGATGAACTTCCTACAGGTATCGTACAGCTTGCCAAAGTTTACATTGCTAAGAAACGTAAACTGAAAGTGGGTGATAAGATGGCAGGTCGCCACGGTAACAAAGGGGTTGTGGCACGTATCGTTCGTGAAGAAGATATGCCATTCCTTGAAGACGGAACGCCTGTAGACATCTGCTTGAACCCGCTTGGTGTACCATCGCGTATGAACTTGGGGCAGATCTACGAAACAGTACTTGCATGGGCAGGATTGAAGCTCGGCCGCAGGTATGCAACACCGATCTTCGATGGGGCATCACTTGATGAAGTACAGGGAGAATTGAAAGAGGCAGGTCTTCCTCCTTATGGAAGAACGTATCTATACGATGGTTTGACAGGTGATAAGTTTGATCAGCCAGTAACTGTAGGTGTGGCGTACATGCTGAAACTCGGCCACTTGGTGGATGATAAGATGCACGCACGTTCTATCGGACCTTACTCACTTATCACGCAGCAGCCGCTTGGTGGTAAAGCTCAGTTCGGTGGTCAGCGTTTCGGAGAGATGGAGGTTTGGGCGATCGAGGCATTTGGCGCTTCGAACATCCTGCAAGAGATCCTTACCATCAAGTCAGACGATGTGATTGGCCGTGCAAAAGCTTACGAAGCGATTGTGAAAGGTGAGAATATGCGCAGACCAAATATTCCTGAGTCGTTCAACGTATTAGTGCACGAACTCAGAGGCTTGGCACTCGAGATCACGATGGATTAAAGTCCGAAAGCTGGAAAGTCCGTACTATATTTAGTAAACGGACTTTCCGACTTTCCGACTTCGACTTATAATCATTTAGTAAACTGAAAAACTCTTGAAGCATGTCTTTCAGAAAAAATAAAAAGATCAACAACGACTTCTCCAAGATCACCATCAGTCTGGCTTCTCCGGAATCTATTCTGGAAAGCTCTCATGGTGAAGTAACACAACCGGAAACTATTAACTATAGAACGTATAAGCCTGAAATGGGCGGATTGTTCTGTGAGCGTATTTTCGGTCCTGTGAAGGATTGGGAATGTCATTGCGGAAAGTATAAACGTATTCGCTATAAGGGCATCATCTGCGATCGCTGCGGTGTAGAAGTTACCGAAAAGAAAGTAAGACGCGAGCGCATGGGCCACATTGAATTAGTTGTACCAGTAGCACATATCTGGTATTTCCGTTCATTGCCTAATAAAATTGGATACCTGCTTGGTCTTGCTACGAAGAAGCTCGATCAGATCATTTACTACGAGCGTTATGTAGTAATTCAGCCAGGTATTAAAGAAGAAGATGGTGTGAACCGTCTTGACTTCCTGACAGAAGAAGAATACCTCGATATCATCGATAAACTTCCACGCGAGAACCAATTGCTGGATGACAACGATCCAAAGAAGTTCATCGCGAAGATGGGGGCTGAAGCTCTGGAAATGCTTTTGTCAAGAACACAACTTGATACGCTTTCTTATGAGCTGAGACACCAGGCAGCAACCGATACATCACAGCAACGTAAGGCAGAAGCCTTGAAGCGTTTGAAAGTGGTTGAAGCTTTCCGCGATGCTAAAACTCGTATTGAGAACAAGCCTGAGTGGATGGTGATTAAGATGGTTCCGGTTATTCCTCCGGAGTTGCGCCCGCTGGTGCCACTGGATGGCGGTCGTTTTGCCACATCTGATTTGAATGATCTTTACAGACGTGTTATTATCCGTAACAACCGTCTGAAAAGATTGATCGATATAAAAGCTCCTGAAGTAATTCTCCGTAACGAGAAACGCATGCTCCAGGAAGCTGTTGATTCACTGTTTGATAACTCACGCAAAGTAAACGCTGTTCGTTCCGATGGAAACCGCGCGTTGAAATCATTGAGCGATATGCTGAAAGGTAAGCAAGGACGCTTCCGTCAAAACTTGCTTGGTAAGCGTGTTGACTACTCTGGTCGTTCGGTAATTGTGGTTGGTCCTGAATTGAAACTGCACGAGTGCGGTCTGCCAAAAGATATGGCGGCAGAATTGTTCAAACCATTCATTATCCGCAAGCTGATCGAAAGAGGAATCGTGAAGACTGTGAAGTCAGCAAAGAAAATTGTTGACAGAAAAGATCCGGTGATCTGGGATATTTTGGAAAACGTATTGAAAGGACATCCTGTTCTTTTGAACCGCGCTCCAACACTCCACAGACTTGGTATACAAGCATTCCAGCCTAAGCTGATCGAAGGAAAAGCTATCCAGCTCCACCCGCTCGTATGTACGGCGTTTAACGCTGACTTTGACGGTGACCAGATGGCGGTTCACGTTCCGCTTGGACAGGAAGCAATCCTGGAAGCTTCGTTATTGATGTTATCATCGCACAACATCCTTAACCCGGCTAACGGTGCGCCTATTACAGTACCATCACAAGACATGGTGTTGGGACTGTATTACCTTACCAAAGGAAGAAAAGGCACGCCTGATCATCCGATCAAAGGTGAAGGCAAGCGTTACTATTCAGCTGCAGAGGTAGTAGTTGCTTTCAATGAAGGAAGACTTTCCAAGCACGCTAATATTAAAGTTCGTGCTACAGTAAAAGATAAGAAAACTGGCGAACTGGTAGTAAAAATGATCGACACTGTCGCTGGACGTGTAATCTTCAACCAGTTTGTTCCGGAAGAAGTTGGTTTCGTGGATGAACTTCTTACGAAGAAAAAACTTCAGACAATCATCTCTGATATCTATAAGATAGCAGGCCAATCTAAAACAGCGAAGTTCCTTGATGATATCAAAGAACTCGGATTTCAGATGGCTTACAAAGGTGGTTTATCAATGGGCTTGAACGATGTGAAAGTTCCTGCTGAAAAAGAGAAACTTGTTGCTGGTGCACAGGAAGAAGTTGATGCAGTTTGGAATAACTACATGATGGGTCTTATCACAGACAACGAACGTTATAACCAGGTAATCGATATCTGGACTCGTACGAACACGTTGCTGACCAATACACTGATGAAGCAATTGGAAGAAGACCAGCAAGGCTTCAACTCGATTTACATGATGATGCACTCTGGTGCCCGTGGTTCGAGAGAGCAGATCCGTCAGTTGGGTGGTATGCGCGGTCTGATGGCGAAACCTCAAAAGAACCTCGCTGGTTCAGTAGGCTCGATCATTGAGAACCCGATCCTTTCAAACTTTAAAGAAGGTCTTGACGTGTTAGAGTACTTTATCTCTACACATGGTGCACGTAAAGGTCTTGCTGATACTGCGTTGAAGACAGCGGACGCCGGTTACTTAACACGTAGGTTGGTAGACGTTGCTCAAGATCTCGTGGTTAGCGAAGAAGATTGTGGAACATTGCGCGGCTTGAAAGTTACGGCCCTGAAGGACAACGAAGATATCGTTGAGCCTCTGTCAGAGCGTATCCTTGGTCGTGTAACCGTACATGATATTTATGATCCTATCTCTGATAAGTTGATCTGCCCTGCTAATTCAGAAATTACTGATGAATTGGCGAAGCTCATCGAAGATACAGCAATAGAAGAAGTGGAGATTCGTTCACTGCTTACCTGCGAATCTAAAGTAGGAGGTTGTGCGAAATGCTATGGCCGTAACCTGGCTACTGGTAAAATGGTACAAACTGGTGAAGCGGTTGGTGTAATTGCAGCGCAATCTATCGGTGAACCTGGTACACAGCTTACACTCCGTACATTCCACGTGGGTGGTACTGCATCAAACATCGCTGTTGATGCCAACATCAAAGCGAAATTCAGCGGTATACTTGAATTTGAAGGTGTTCGTACAATAGACACAACTGATAATGATAATAATCCTATTCAGGTAGTAATGGGTCGTACAGGTGAAATCAGAATTGTGGATAATGAGAAAACCAGAGTGCTGATCACGAACCACGTGCCTTACGGTGCTTTCTTGAAAGTAAAGGACGGACAGAAAGTTGAAAAAGGCGAGGAGCTTTGCTTCTGGGATCCTTACAATGCTGTGATCTTGTCTGAGTTTGATGGAACGATCGAATACGAAGCGATCATCGAAGGTGTTACTTTCAAAGAGGAATCTGATGAACAGACTGGTCACCGTGAAAAAGTTATTACTGAAACACGTGATAAAACCAAGAACCCTGCGATCGTAGTAAAAGGTAAAACAGATACAAAAGGATATAACATTCCGGTAGGAGCTCACTTGGCGGTTGACGAAGGTGAGAAGATCAAAGCTGGTCAGGTACTGGCAAAGATCCCTCGTACAATGGGTAAATCACGCGATATCACCGGTGGTCTGCCCCGTGTAACAGAATTGTTCGAAGCACGTAACCCGTCTAATCCGGCGGTAGTAAGTGAGATCGATGGTGTTGTTACGTACGGAGGTATTAAACGTGGTAACCGTGAGATCTTTATCGAGTCTCGTGATGGTGTTCAGAAGCGTTACCTCGTACCGCTGTCAAAACACATCCTTGTTCAGGACAACGACTTCGTGAAAGCTGGCCAACCACTTTCTGATGGCTCAATTACACCTTCGGATATCTTGTCGATCAAAGGTCCGACTGCTGTTCAGGAATATCTCGTGAATGAAATTCAGGAAGTATACCGTCTGCAAGGTGTGAAAATCAACGATAAGCACATCGAAGCGATAGTAAGCCAGATGATGCAAAAAGTTGAGATCATCGATCCGGGAGACACCAGCTTCCTTCCGGGCGAATATGTTGATAAACTTCAGTTCAGAGAAGATAACGACCAGATCCTCGACAAGAAAGTTGTGGTAGATGCTGGTGACTCTCAATCACTGAAACCAGGTCAGATCATTACAGCGCGCGAGCTCAGAGATGAAAATTCTGTATTGCGTAGAAAAGATCAGAAACTGGTAGAAGTTCGCGATGCATTGGCTGCGGTTTCAAGACCAACGCTTCAGGGTATAACCCAGGCATCGTTGAAAACTGAAAGCTGGTTGTCAGCAGCGTCCTTCCAGGAAACTACCAAGGTACTTAGCGAAGCCGCTATCCGTGGTAAAACCGACTGGTTGAACGGCTTGAAAGAAAACGTAATCGTTGGTCACTTGATCCCTGCGGGTACCGGTCAACGCAAGTTTGGCGATCTGATCGTGACGCATAAGGATGAGTACAATACATTGGTTAATGCTCCGGAAAGAACTCGCGATCGCGAGAAAGAACTCCAGGATTAATCAGCATGCTGAATAAAACAATCTGCGGATGTGCCCTTATGGCCATCCGCATTTTGCTTATAGGGATTACAAGCTTGGAAATATACCCTGGCTAAAAACTTAAGATATGGCAGACGACAAGAACAAACAGTCTCAGAATAATCAAAACCAGATCAACATTGAGCTTTCCGAGGAGATTGCTGAGGGGATTTATTCAAACCTTGCTATGATTGCACACTCCAACAGCGAGTTTGTAATTGACTTCATCCGCCTCATGCCGGGCGTTCCGAAGGCTAAGGTGAAGTCCAGAATCGTTATTACACCAGAACATGCCAAGCGGTTTTTGCTTGCATTAAAGGATAATATCGATAAGTACGAAAGTAGCTTCGGGCCGATAAAACGTACGGAAGACCTCCCGAAATTCCCCATGAATTTTGGTGGAACCGTGGGAGAAGCATAGACAACAACGAAGTTTTATTTTTCTGGAGGAGATGTAAATCCTTAAAAGGGGTGGATTTAACAGATTAATAACCATTATTCTGCTAAAAATAATCGGATACGGCTTTGCAAGCTGTCTGACTTTGAATACCTTTGCAGTCCTAATTTTTGAGAGGTTTATAAAAAGAAATATAAATGCCTACCATTCAACAACTTGTAAGAAAAGGGCGTAGAAAACTGGAGTTCAAATCAAAATCTCCGGCCCTTGATTCTTGCCCACAGAAAAGAGGAGTATGTACACGTGTGTACACAACCACTCCTAAGAAGCCTAACTCAGCGATGCGTAAAGTAGCACGCGTTCGCCTTGTAAGCGGTAAAGAAGTTAACGCTTATATTATGGGTGAAGGTCACAACCTGCAAGAGCACTCTATCGTGCTGATTCGCGGAGGTCGTGTAAAAGATCTTCCAGGTGTTCGTTACCACATCATCCGTGGTGCATTGGATACCGCAGGTGTGAATGGTCGTAAACAAAGCCGTTCTAAATATGGTGCTAAACGTCCTAAGCCAGGTGCAGCAGCTCCTGCAGCAGGTAAAGGTGCACCGGCAAAAGGTAAAAAATAATAGGAAAGAGCCATGAGAAAAACGAAACCTAAAAAGAGATATCTTCTCCCTGATCCTAAGTTCAACGATACGTTGGTAACGAAATTCGTGAACTATCTGATGGAACAAGGTAAGAAAAGCGTTGCCTATGGTATCTTCTATGATGCTGTTGCATTGGTAGAAAAAAAGACCAATGAAAGTGGCTTGGAAGTTTGGAAACGCGCAATGAACAACCTGATGCCTGCTGTTGAGGTAAAAAGTAGACGGGTAGGTGGTGCTACTTTCCAGGTTCCGGTGGAAATACGTCCGGAGCGTAAAATAAACCTAAGCATCAAGTGGTTGATTGATTATTCAAGACTTCGTGGCGAAAAGACCATGATGGATAAACTTGCTGCTGAGATTATCGCTGCTTCAAAAGGCGAAGGTGCTGCTATCAAGAAAAAAGATGATACACACCGCATGGCAGAAGCTAACAAGGCATTTTCACATTTCAGATTCTAATCAGGGAACTAGTAATGTCTAGAGATTTAAAATTCACCAGAAACATTGGTATCGCTGCTCACATCGATGCTGGTAAAACAACAACTACTGAGCGTATTCTGTACTATGCCGGTGTGAACCATAAAATCGGCGAAGTGCACGAAGGTGCTGCTACCATGGACTGGATGGCACAGGAGCAGGAAAGAGGTATTACCATTACTTCTGCTGCTACTACCGTTTTCTGGAACTATAGAGGCAATAAGTATAATGTAAACATCATCGATACTCCGGGGCACGTGGACTTTACTGTAGAAGTAAACCGTTCCCTTCGCGTACTGGATGGTCTGGTGTTCTTGTTCAGTGCCGTTGATGGTGTGGAACCTCAATCAGAAACCAACTGGCGCCTTGCCGATAACTATAAGGTAGCCCGTATCGGTTTCGTGAACAAGATGGATCGTGCTGGTTCAGACTTCCTTGGTGTTTGCAAACAAGTAAAAGAAAAATTGGGAAGCCACGCTGTAGCCCTTCAGTTGCCAATCGGTTCTGAAGATAATTTTAAAGGCGTTGTTGACCTCGTAAATAACCGCGGTATTGTATGGAATGAAAGCGACAAAGGGATGACCTTTGAAGTTGTACCGATTCCTGACGATATGAAAGATGAAGTACTCGAATACAGAGAGAAGCTTCTTGAAGCTGTAGCTGAATTTGACGAAACATTGATGGAGAAATTCTTTGAAGATCCTAACTCAATTTCTGAGCAGGAAATTCTTACCGCCCTTCGCAAAGCGACTATCGCTATGAAAGTGGTTCCTATGGTTTGTGGATCATCTTTCAAAAACAAAGGTGTTCAAACCATGCTCGATTATGTGATGGAGCTTCTTCCTTCTCCGCTCGATAAAGATAACATCATTGGTACTAATCCAGACACGGATGAAGAAGTTGTTATCAGACCGGATGAAAAAGAGCCTTTCGCTGCGTTGGCATTTAAAATTGCAACCGATCCATTCGTAGGTCGTCTCTGCTTTGTACGCGCTTACTCTGGCGTGCTGGAGTCTGGATCCTATGTATACAATACCCGTTCTGAAGCTAAGGAACGCATTTCCCGCGTATTCCAAATGCACGCTAACAAGCAAAACCAGATCGAAAGATTGGCTGCTGGTGATATTGGTGCGGTAGTGGGTTTCAAGGATATTAAAACAGGAGATACGCTTTGCGATGAAAAACGTAAGGTAGTATTGGAATCGATGGTATTCCCTGAGCCTGTAATTGGTTACGCGATTGAGCCTAAGAAACAGGCTGATGTTGATAAGCTTGGTATGGCAATCGCAAAACTGGTTGAAGAAGATCCTACACTTCGCGTAAATACAGATCAGGAAACAGGTCAGACGATCCTTCGTGGTATGGGTGAGCTTCACCTTGAAATTATCATCGATCGCCTGAAGCGTGAATTTAAAGTGGAGATCAACCAGGGTGCACCTCAGGTTGCTTATAAAGAAGCTCTTACCAAGACGGTTGAACACAAGGAAGTTTACAAGAAGCAGACTGGTGGCCGTGGTAAATTTGCCGATATCGTATTTGAAATCGGTCCGCGTGAATTGAAAGAAGGTGATAAGGAAGGATTGGAGTTTGTGAACGATATCGTTGGTGGTGTTATCCCTCGCGAATTTATTCAGCCTGTACAAAAAGGCTTTGAAAGCGCGATGGTGAACGGACCGCTGGCAGGCTATCCGATCGACTCTATGAAAGTTCGTCTTTTCCACGGTTCATACCACGATGTAGACTCTGACTCACTGTCATTCGAATTAGCTGCTCGTCTTGGTTTCAAAGAAGCAGCTGCTAAATGTGCTCCTCAATTGCTGGAGCCTATCATGTCAGTAGAAGTAATGAGCCCGGATGAGTACACAGGTTCTGTAACAGGAGACTTGAACAGAAGACGCGGTGTTATGAAAGGTATGGATACACGCGCTGGTGCACAGGTTATCAAAGCTGATGTTCCTCTGAAAGAACTTTTCGGTTACATCACAGACCTGAGAACACTTACTTCAGGACGTGCTTCCGCATCCCTGACATTCTCACACTACGCTCCGGTTCCTAAGAACCTTGCCGATAAAGTAATTGAAGAAGTAAAAGGCGCAGTTGCCGCTAAATAATTTAAATCTAAAAGGCGTTTAGATCATGAACCAGAAAATCAGAATTAAACTTAAATCTTACGATCACAACTTAGTTGATAAATCATCTGAGAAAATCGTGAGAGCTGTAAAGGCAACGGGTGCAGTAGTGAGCGGTCCTATTCCGCTGCCTACCGAAAAGGAGAAATTCACTGTACTTCGTTCACCACACGTTAACAAGAAGTCACGTGAACAATTTCAACTGTGCACTTACAAGCGTCTTGTTGACATATATTCAAACAGCGCAAAAACAGTTGATGCTTTGATGAAGCTCGAATTGCCTAGCGGTGTTGATGTTGAAATTAAAGTGTAGTTAGTTTACAACAATATGTATAATAGGAAGCCATCGTTATGATGGCTTTTCTATTTTAAGGCTGTTGATATATTGTTGATAATCTCCAGGTGTGTCAAGATCGATAGTGCCCTCTGGAAAATGAATGAGTTCGGTAACGGCCATGTTTTGTTGAATAATTTTCTTGGCACCTTGCAAGTCATCAAGATGCAGGAGTTCATTAAAATGTGTTTTGTCGAACAGTGCGGGAACACCCGGTGCGTTTGAATAGTAAGATGCTATGATTGATTTGCCTGATTTTTTATATGTCTGAATAAGGTTCAGCAAGTGTTCTGTCGTGAGTGCAGGCTGATCGCAAACGAGGATAATTACGGATTCAGCTGCCGGAGTGTTATCCTCCAGAAATTGCAGTCCCACCTTTAGCGAGCTTCCCATTCCTCTTTGCCAGCGTTCATTGAACACAAGGTTGACTGCATGATTTTGTGTTACTGTTGCGTGTTCTTGATCATGTGCTCCGAGTACAACGATAACCGATGCAGTCTTTACCTCTAAAGCTGTCTTTACAGTTTTAAGTAGCAACGGCTCACCATCAACCAGCAGTAACTGTTTTGATTGCCCCATGCGTGATGATGAGCCTGCTGCAAGAATAATTATAGCTATATCGTTCATTCCTTCCTTCATTGCTGTCTGTTACGCTGGTGTCAGGGTAAAGCGAAAGCTACATAACTGTCTCCTGATTTAGTGTTCATTTTTCCCCCGCCACAAGCTATAACTATATATTGTTTGCCCCCAATTTCATATGTGGAAGGAGTAGCATATCCACCGGCAGGAAGTTGATACTCCCAAAGTATATTTCCAGTGTCTTTATCGAAGGCTCGAATCTTTTCATCGCGGCTGGCCGCTACAAATACGAGTCCACCGGCCGTTACAAAGGAGCCTCCATAGTTTTCAGTTCCCGTAGGAGCTATACCTTGCTTCTTCAGCTCTTCAAATTCACCGAGCGGTACCTGCCAAAGTATCTCACCCTTGTTGAGATCAATCGCGCTAAGCGTTCCCCAGGGAGGTTGCACCGCCGGATAGCCATCGGGTGTAAGAAAACGGTTGTAGCCGGTGTTGGAGTAAAGTATATCCGGATCTCGCTCAAATATACCTTCCTTTTCTTCCTGGGTTCGTTCCTGAAGATCGAGCACATAACGGGCTATAGCATCGCGCTCACGCTCGCTCAAATGTGTAAAGGCAGGCATTACTCCTTTTCCTTTCAGTATAAACTGCTTCAGGTGTTCTTTGTTAAACTTGGACTGAAGGTTTTTCAGCGCAGGAAATACATGGCCATCGCCACCGCGGTCTATACCGTGGCAAGTGGCACAATGCGTTCTGTATAAAGATATACCAGCCCATGCTTCGCCTTTCATGCGAACATCTACCATCGTTAATATCCAAGGCATTTCATTGGCGTTGACGTAGAGTATACCAGTAGCGGGATCGAAGGACGGACCTCCCCATTCTGCGCCTCCATCAAAGCCTGGAAATATAATCGTACCTTCTTTGCTGGGAGGTATAAATTGCTTCCCGGTTCGAAGTCCTTTGAATTTTTCTTTAACGTACGCCGCGGCTCCCGGAGTAATATTATTGATCATATCCTCTGTAAACACTTGCCGCGCGAAGGGTAAGGGTTTCTCAGGGATTGGTTGAGTCTTTGCTGCCTCTTCGCCATCGAGGTCGGAGGGTGTTACGGGTACTTCGTTTATGGGGAATATTGGTGCACCAGTATCGCGATTGAAGAGGTATATATGTCCACTCTTGGTAACCTGTGTCACAGCATCTACGTCTTTACCGTCATGCTTAATACGTGTTAATATAGGCGCTGCGGGAAGATCACGATCCCACATATCGTGATGTATAACCTGATAGTGCCATTTGCGCTCACCTGTCTCTGCATTTAATGCAAGTACGCAGTTGGCAAATAAATTATTTCCTTTTCTATTGCCACCATAAAAATCAAAAGAAGGCGACCCCGTTGATGCAAATACAAGCCCGCGTTTGTGATCTACGGTCATGCCACTCCAGGAGTTAGCGCCGCCCACTTTCTTCCAGGCTTCTGTCGGCCAGGTGTCATAACCAAATTCTCCAGGCTGTGGTATAGTATGAAATACCCAGGCAAGCTTGCCGGTTCTAATATCAAATGCACGTATATACCCTGGAGCTGCTATAGGACCTTCGTGCACACGCGATCCCATAATGATAAGGTGCTTGTAGACAACGCCGGGCGTGTTAGCCAGCACCATTAAATTGGCAGCACGTTCACCAAGACCTTCTTTCAAACTTACCCTGCCACTATCACCAAAGGTCTGAATCTTGTGACCAGTTCTCGCGTCAAGTGCGTAGAGATATTGACCGAAGGAATATAGTATGCGCTTGTCATTGCCATCCTCCCAATAAGTTACTCCGCGATTAACACCGAGTCCATCATTTTTCTCATCAGGCGTGAATTTCCAAAGCTCTTTACCTGTAGCGGCATCTACAGCAAAGGCTTTCAAGGATGCGGAAGTTCCATAGAGTATATTATCTATAATAATCGGGTTGCATTGAATCTCAGTGCGATTGCCGATTGTATCGGCATCTCCGCTTCGGTATATCCAGGCAACACGCAGGTTCAATACAGTTTGTTTGTTGATCTGCTGCAACGATGAATATTGAATGCCATCGGCCGTTCCACCTTTTATGCGCCAGGTAGTATAGAGGGCGATCTCTGCGGTAGTCTCTGTTTTCGTACTGCAGCTAATGCCGATAAAAATCCAGGCTAAAAGAATAAGAGGAGTGGGTTTCATAGAGCTTGGTTGAGTTCTACGAATCTGTAAAATATAGCAGAAGATAACAAGAGTCGTGTGATGGATGGTTGCTGCATTTCTCGCTTCATCTATAATGTTTGATGAAAGGTTTACAGCAATTCACTTACGTCCTTCTTAAAATTTTGACTATGCATGTTGCGATATATACCGGGAGGTATTCGCTCTCTAAATATACGTTCATGAACTTTTAGCCGATTCGTGTTCATACGAGTGCAGGTATACTTGTTTGAATACCTGATCGCCCGCAGTGTCACGTTGATGAATTGGCCCGGTTCTGTATTTCAGGAACCCCCCTGAACGATTGGCAAATTTAGCTTGTATTTCTGCGATGATAGACACCGCAATTTCGTCAGGAGCCTCAGCTCCTATATCTAATCCAATCGGGGAATGAATGCGGTGGCGATCGTGTGCTGAAAGTATAATATTCTCACGGCTATACTCTTCTTCCATTTTGTCAAAGCGCTTGCGCGGACCGAGTATACCAATATAGGGTGTTTCCGTTTTTAATAGTTTCTTCAGTACATCGCGATCATACTCGTAATTGTGCGACATCAACACACAGGCGGTATAAGGTGTAATGGTAAAATGATGCTCTACAAATTCCCGTTGGCAGAGCGACAGGTTATCGGCTCCCGGAAAAAACAGCGGTGCTATATGAGCAACGCACTCATCTGTAACCGTAACATCCCAGCCTAGCGATTTCGCTAACTGGCTAACCGGCCGCGCATCGAATCCTCCTCCAAAAATGATCAACGATACGGCCGGTTGTATCAATTCAATGAATACTTCCTTTTCTTTTCCGTTGATAGTATACTTTCGGGCTTCAGACTTCTTTGTGTCGAATAATTTTTCGAGATCACGGCTGATCAGCTCTTCCAGCGCAACATCCGTCAGATTGTGAAGCTTCGTAGCTCCCGGAGTGATCAATAATTTCTTCCCAATCTCTTTTTCATTATTGTGAGCAAATATCGTGGCCAGTGCTACGGGGGCATCCATCTTAATGATGCTTTCGAAGAACGCAATAGGGTTGTTTATATCCTGTATATCCACCGGCTCGATGAGCACGTCAATCACACCATTGCATCCAAGTCCAATACCTAAATTCTGATTGCTCTCTTCGCGTGTGTCGTACGTAACCGTCATGGGTTCGCTATACAGCATAACATGTCTTGCTTTGCGTAAAGCATCTCCTTCGAGGCACCCACCGCTGATCGAGCCTACCCACCTGCCGTCATCGGTGATGAGCATGCGTGCGCCCGGGCTGCGATACGAAGAACCTCTTACTTTAACGACCGTTGCCACAGCAGCTTTTCGCTGACTGAAATCTATTTTTGCCGATTCGTGTACAATTGTTTTAAGATCTTTCATGCTTGCCTCTTTGCTTGCGAATCACATTCCCATTTACCTTTTTAGCTCTTTTATCGCAATACAATGCTCTGATATGAGTTGTATCTTGCCATCTCGTTTCATATATACCTGTCCGCATCGCTGATTGTCGTGGATGGAATCTCCCTTCCAGACAAGCTCTCCCTTCCAATGCGAACTTACTACGGCCACGTTTCCAGAGATCTTCGTTTCTACTTCCGATCGCCTTGCATTTAATATTACAAAACTTGTGTCGCCAAGAAATTGAAGTGACTCCATACGTGTACTCAGCCCGCCTTCCGAATTAAAGTATATATAGTCAGGCCCCAGCAGTTCGTTTACCTGAAGCGTGTCTTTATTATTCCATGCCTGATCGTACCTATCCACAATCGATTCAACTTCCTGTTGTGTAAGCTGGTCTTGTTTCGTTTCCGGCTTTTGTGCACAGCAGCAAAGAAGCAAAATACAAAATACAAGGAGCTGTTTCATGCGGAGATAAGTTAGCGCGCTGCCTTTGCTTCTTCAGGCTTAACAGCATCGCCTTTGTTGCCCCAGGCGTTGCGTACATAATTCAATACATCGCTCACCTGTTCATCCGTCAATTCTACAGCGGGCATATCACCACTATAAGTAACGCCATTTACTTTGATCTCTCCACTCACTCCGTGAATGATCTGCTGTATAGAACGCTTTTTGTCGGCCATCAGGTAATCAGACTTTGCCAATGGAGGATATACTCCTTCCAGTCCTTCGCCTTGTTCCATGTGGCAGGTTATACATTGGGTAGTATATATCTCCTTCCCTCTTGCTATACTGGCTTTGATATCGAACTTGGGTTTTTGTTGAAAGGCAAGCAATGAAAAGCCGGTAGCGGCGATCATGGTGATAATCATATATGTTGATCTGAGCTTCATGTGGGTCGAAATAATGGTTGTGATAAAATGTATAGTTTTTTGCTGATACTATGCAGGTAAATTTTTGCCTCCTATACTTCTTCCAGATTAAAAGGTAGTTTCCGGATGCGTTTAGCTGTAAGATCAAAAATGGCATTCGTTAAAGCCGGTGCTATAGGCGGTAAACTCGGCTCACCTACGCCACCTGCTTTTTCTTCATTATCCATAATGTGGATCTCGATTTCAGGTGTATCCATCATGCGAGGCATCTTGTATACATTGAAGTTTTGCTCTACGGTTTTGCCATCGGCAAAATGAATGGCATGTGTTACGGCTGCCCCTAATCCCATAATGATGCTTCCTTCAATCTGTGCCTTGATGATATCCGGATTAACATACCAGCCGCAATCCATCACAGCCCACACTTTATCTACCTTGAGTTTGCCGTCAGGTTTCTTCGATACTTTAACGACTTCTCCTACAATGCTTGAAAAACTTTCTGCTATAGCCACACCATAGCCTTCGTTTTTCTTACGCGATTTCCAACCAGATACTTCTTCCAGTTTATTTACGAGTTCGTGGTAGCGTCCTTCCTGAAAGTGTTGCTTGCGGAATTCGAGTGGATCTTTACCGGCTTTCACAGCCAACTCATCCATAAAGCTTTCGAGTGCAAAGGTGTTGGTGGAAGCATATACCGAACGCCACCACATTACCGGAATGGGCACATCAAGCGGAGCATCGGAGAAACTATAGTGCGGGAGTGATTCAAAGTATGTTTCGAGGAAACCTTCTGTTGCAGAATTATTATAGGATTTCTTATCAGCATTGGGCCACTGGTGATCCATGTTCTGCCCGGCAGATTTCATAATGAACGATTCAATACCACCGTTAGCTGTAACAGAGCCTTTGCACTGATACATCATCCCCGGACGGAATGGTCCTTGTGCAGTATCATCTTCGCGCGTCCATACTACTTTTACAGGAGCCTTGATCTCTTTGGAAATGATCGCGGCTTCGTGCGGATAATCCATAAACGCTTTTCTGCCGAAACCTCCACCGAGAAACGTCATGTTTACAATGATCTTCTCTTTCGGTAAACCCATCAGCGGACTTAAAAAATCCTGCACCCAATCTGGTCCCTGTATAGGTCCCCATATCTCCAGTTTGTCATCCTGATAATGTGCTACGCAGTTGAGTGGCTCCATGCAGGCATGTGCTTCGTATGGTGTTTCATATATAGCTTCCACTTTGCTGGCAGATTTTTGAAATACACCTTCAGCATTTCCGCGTGTGCGTACAGAAAGGCTGTCGTTGCTTTTCAGTGCATCGCTCATACGTGTGTAGAGCTGTTCTGTGCTCAAGTGTTCAAAGCCAGAATCATCCCACTCTACTTTCAATACTTTGCGTCCCTGCATGGCCGACCACAAATTGTCAGCCACAACGGCTACCCCTTCGCGGAAGGTGTTGAACACACTCATCTTTACCGGAAACACATGTTTTACTCCGGGTACTTTCTTTGCCTCGGTGTCGTCAAAGCTTTTCACTTTACCCTGAAAGCGCGGGTTGCGTTCCACCACGGCATACATCATGCCCGGTAATTTTTTATCAAGACCAAATATAGCTGTGCCGTTCGTCTTGAGCGGTGTGTCCTGACGCGGCATGGGCTTGCGGATAATTTTATACTCCTCAATATCTTTTAGCTTTACCGATTTCGGTGGTTCAAGCTTCGATGCCTCTGTTACCAGCTCACCATAGTTGAATTTCTTGCCGGATGATTTATGAATAACAAAACCATTTTCAGCATAGCATTCGATTGGAGATACATTCCACTTTTTAGCAGCAGCTTGTATCAGCATTTCGCGCGCGGACGCACTGAGGTGTAATAATTTTTTATAGGAGCCGCGAATGGTAGAGCTACCACCAGTGATCTGACTTCCGTACTTGGCATTGTTGCCTTGTGCGAAAATTATATTTACGTTGTTAAGATCTACTTCCAGTTCTTCGGCAATGATCTGCGGAACAGACTGAAACGAGCCCTGCCCCATCTCGGAGCGGTGATTGGTAATGGTTACTTTGCCGTTGGTATCAATGCTGATCCATGCGTTGAGGTCAATGCCTTTTGCTTCGGCGGTTTCGAGCTTCATTACTTCAGCTTCTTTGCCGGTGGCTGGAAAATAAAATCCGATTGTAAGGGCCGCACCGGTCATGCCGGAAAGCCTGATGAAATTTCTGCGTGATATGTTCTTTTCTGTAGCGCTCATAAGTATAGATGATAAGTATAATTTATACGGGCAGTGAATACAGCCTATACTTATAGTATCTATGGTATAAACTGTATGGTGTGCTCACCACCACTATTTAACACTAGCTTTTTGATTCATTAACTGGGCTGCCGTTTTAATGGCCTTACGAATGCGCGGATACGTTCCACACCGGCAGATGTGCCCTTGCATGGCGGCATCTATATCTTTATCGGTTGGATTGGGAGTCTTCTTGAGTAAAGCTGTTGCGGCCATAATCTGGCCCGACTGGCAATAACCACATTGAGGCACTTGTTCGGCTATCCACGCTTGTTGCACCGGGTGAGAATTATCGGTAGAGAGCCCTTCGATGGTAAGAATATCTTTACCGGCAGCTGCCGAAACTGGAATGGAGCATGATCGCACTGGAACACCACCGAGGTGTACAGTACAGGCTCCGCATTGAGCAATTCCGCAACCGTACTTTGTACCAGTCAATCCAACGAAATCGCGAATAGCCCAGAGTAACGGCATTTTCGGATCAACATCGATGGTGTGACTTTGGTTGTTGATTTTTAGAGTAAGGGATGCCATGATATATGTATTTGGGTTGGAATAGATGAAAGTTACGAAATTACTCGTGATATGATGTCGTTAATTGACAAGGAGAACATACGGACACTTAAAAAAATGATTACAACGGATGAACGGTAATTTGCAGAAGACAAATGACATGGCTAACTGGCATAATTTTTACAACAATACAAGTACACCCGGAAACGGGTAAAGTTTTATATATTGAATCTTAATTCGAAGAGCATGAAAAAATGGATGGCATTAGGTGCTATGATCTGTCTGGCGGCAAGCGCTATAGCACAAACCACGTTGCAGGTAACCGTGAAGAATATAAAGGGACATAAAGGCGATATTCTGGTAGGACTTTTTGACAACGATAAAGATTTTCCGCGGAATGCCAAAGAAGGCAAAATTGCCAAAGCAACAGCAGACCAGGTAACGGTAGTGTTTGAAAACCTCAAGCCCGGTAAATATGCCGTGAGCGTTTTGCACGATGCCAATCAGAATAAAGATATGGACAAGAATAAGCTCGGAATACCGAAAGAGGGGTTTGGCTTTTCGAACAATGCTATGGGAGCGGTTGGGCCTCCGTCTTTTGAGAAGGCTCAATTTGATCTGCAACCCGATCAAAAGGATAAAGATATCAGTATAGATATGAAGTATATGTAAATAACAAAGGCCGTCTTGAAAATCAGGACGGCCTTTTGTTATTCTTGGTTATTACCCTTCGATTTCTTCCAGAAGGTCAGCACAGCGTTTCTTACGCGGTATATCATCCGGTTCTTTTGGTGTCAAGGCCATTGCCTGCTTCAGTAACTTGACAGCCTTTTCATCGTTATGTTGATAATGGTATGCAGATGCTTCTCCAAAGAGAAATAATATAGTGTTGGGTTGTAAAGCACTCGCCTTTTTGAGATTGCTGATAGCAGCATCCATTGATACGCCTTCGGGTAAACCTCCGAAGAATAATTTACAAGCCACTTGTTCTACCCAGCTAAGACGTGCGAGCTCGAAATGCCATTTGCCCAAAATAAAGTACGCTGCGGCACAGGTAGAGTCGAGATGAATGATGGTTTCAGCTTCTGAACGAATGATCTTGGCATCATGAATTTTGTCGCGTGGCGAGCCTGCTACTTCAGCCATTAAACCCAGCGATATAGTATAAGCCAAATGCGCTTCTATACTTTGCTGATTGAGCGGCAGAGCACGCAGTGCGTACGCTTTGGCTTTTGTATAGTAGGCTATCTTTTCTTCTTTCTTATCGAGCGGCAAGCGTCCCCCTATATTGGAGAGCATACGACTGGCGTGTGTCAAGGCCTGCGCATGATGGGGATAGGCTTTCAGAAACTGTTCATATTTCTCCAGCGCAGCTTCTACTTTAAAATCTTTTTCGAGCGCTAGTCCTTGTGTAAACAGATCGGGCGGGAGCGGGTTTGCAATACATAATCTGATGCAGACTATAAACACGAGGGCGATACACAAAAACTTCCTCATACTATACGTGCTTGGCAATTCACTCCGCACAGCGATCGAGTATAGCGCTTACTTCTTTTAATTCAACGCTATCGCGTTGATGGCCCCAGGTGTTATACAGGTAGGTAGCGATCTCGGCAATCTCCAGATCAGTGAGCGATGGTATACCAGGCATCTCCTTGTTGAAGCTTTTGCCGTTCACGATCAGTTCTCCATTTATACCATGGCGCATCAGGCAGATTACCGATTCAAAATTTTTATCTATAAAATCAGATTTGGCTAAGGGTGGATATAGCAAACCCAATCCCGTTCCACTAGCCTGGTGACAGTTACTGCAGTGCTTCAGGTACAGCTGCTCGCCGTGCACATAATATTGTTGCTCCTTAACAGAAGATATAGCGTTCGTTTCAGCAGCGTCTTTTTTCTTTTCACCACAAGATGCGGGAAGTAAAAAGCAAAAAGCTGAAAGCAGAAAGCTAAAAGCAAAGAGCCGGATGCGAGTTGAGAACCTGAGCCTTAGACCTTGAACCTTGAACATTAAACATTAAACTTTAAATTTTAGCCCTGAGCTTTCCGCTCCTTCGCGTATTCTCTTTTCAATCGCTGTATATCGGCCAGCAGGCGGTTTACATCTTCTTCCTTGGTGCCGTCATACTTGCCGCGAATGCGTTTGTCTTTGTCAATGAGTAAAAATGCTCCACTGTGGATGAAGCCATCGGGTTCCGATTTATCTTCGAGGGCGGTAGCGAAATAACTGGTCTGTGCGATTTTGTATATATCTTCTTTATTGCCGGTAACAAAATGCCACTTGTTGCTCTTTACTCCGAGGCGCTCGGCATAATCATGCAGTAAACCTACGGTGTCGTATTCAGGATCTATACTGTGCGAGAGTAACAATACATCCGGATCGTTCTGGATGGAATCATATACCCGCAGCATTTGCGTTTTCATAATGGGGCAGATGGTACGGCAGGAAGTAAAGAAAAAATCGGCTACATAGATCTTGTCTTTGAAAGTATCGTTCGTTACCTCGGCACTGTCCTGATCAACAAACTTGAAATTATCGATCGTGTGGTATACCGTATCCTTACCTTCCACTTCACGCTCGCCAAAGATGGGCAGCGGCGGCTCTTCTTTTTTAGCGCATGATGATAACAGAATACTCCCTGTTGTCAATATCAGAGCAGTGTATAGCACCGCCCGCATCGTTTCACTTCTCCACGTCAATTGCTTAGTCATCTTTTCTTAGTTTTTTATAAACCTTCATTCCCGTCATAATCAGGATCACCACGCCAATCAGTCCTGCAAGGCCCCAGAGCATGCTCAGGGCGTTTTTAAGAACGATCAAAAATACAATACTGATCAGAAATAACGTTGATACTTCATTCCACAGGCGCATCTGCTGCGAAGAATATTTTACAACGCCTTTCTTCAGCTGGTTCAGCAATACCTGCAGCGAGATATGATACAGATACAGAAGAAACACCAGCGTAAGCTTGATGTGCATAAAGCTCATGGTTAGCCACTGTGGCTGGTTGATGAGCAGCGATGTTCCCATTCCCAGTGTAATGATCGCCGAAGGCCACGTAATGCCATACCAGAGACGGGACGCCATCAGGTTCAGTTGCCTGAGCAGAATGGATTTTTCCGGTTCGGGTTTATCGTACGCTTCAATGATATATACATACAAGCGAGGCATGTAGAAGAGCCCGGCAAACCACGTAACAATAAAAATAATATGAACAGCTTTGAGATATAGCGATGTCATGGTGTAGTGATCATGTGATTGGCAACCGTGGAAAGAACCGATAGGGTATCGCCCACCTGAATGGATGTATGATTGATTGCCACCAGGTTTTGCCCGAGGTATATTTTGTTATTACGGTTGCGATAAGACGCCAGCGTTTTGAGTGGTTCAGTTCCTTTTTCGGCAGTATCCTGGTTTACTGTAGTGAGCACGCAACGTGCGCAAGGTTTTACACCTACAAAGGTGTTTTGGCCTACGGTAAATTCCCGCCACGTGTCTTCTTCATACGGTTCGCCTCCGGTAAAGACAAGATTGGGTCTGAAACGGTTCATGGGAACAGGTTCTTTGAGTCGCCTGTTCAAATCATCCAGCGAAGCCTGCCCAATGATGAGGAAGGGATATGCATCCGCAAAGCTCACGTGCTCGTCATTTACTTTATATTGCGGATCAACCGGCCGTTCATATTCTTCCGGAAAGAACATTAAGCGACACGATATGCCAAGTCGTTCAGAAAACCATTGACTATACGAAGGGTGAACTTCGTGTGCCTGCACCGTGTTGTCCCATATCTGCACCGTAATGGCGGGTGAATTGATGGCGGGTACCACCGGAACCTCTATAGATTGCTGCTGGTGGTGAATAGTAAGGGTTGTATCCTGAATAGATAATTTAAACAACGCCATAGCGGGGAAAACACGTTGTGTCATAAATTTGCCGTCATCATCTACCAGCATAAACCGCCTGTCAAATTGAAGACCTTTCTCCATAACTTTGGCCGATGATAACCGTATTCCCCCCAACGATTTTATGGGATATATCCAGATTTCGCTGAGCTTCAGATTCTTCATGAACGTACACTTAATTTTTTAGTAACTTAATAGTTATGTCAAACTCCGCAGCCGCACTTTGGTACTTCGAAAGTGTTAACCTTTACAACATTCTTTGCCCGCACAAAGTAAAAAAGATGGGCGATAAGCACGAGTTTATCCGCTATAAAAAAGATCAGTTTGTGTATGTGCCCGAAGACGCTGCCTCTAATATTTACCTGATTGTGGACGGCCGCATCAAAATAGGCCATTACCTGGATGACGGGAAAGAAGTAGTGTCATCGATCCTTACTACGGGAGAGCTCTTCGGAGAACTGGCGCTGGCAGGCGAAGATACGCGCAGGGATTTTGCCCAGGCGATGAGCGATGCGGTAATCTGCCCGCTTACCATCATGGAGCTGAAGGAGCTGATGTTCGAAAATCGCGAGCTCAGTTTTAAGATATTAAAGCTCATAGGCCTGCGTCTGATGAAGCTGGAGCGCAAGCTCGAACTGCTGGTATTCAAGGATGCCCGCACACGCATTATTGAATTTTTAAAGGATACAGCTGCCTGGAAAGGCCGCAAAGTGGGGTTTGAAACCATGATACCCACCAAGCTTACCCACAAAGATATAGCCGCCCTTACCGGCACCTCGCGGCAAACCGTTACCACCGTGCTCAATGAGCTCAAAGAACAGAACCTGATAAACTTCGACCGCAAAAAAATTCTCATCCGCGACCTCGATAACCTGCGATAGACGATCTTGTAAAAAGATTTTTAATAAATTTTAAAACGGGCTGTAACATCGGGTACACCCGGGCGTCTTGCTATTGAATTTCAACGGATGAATCTCGAATCATTTCAAAACCGGGTATTGCCTGTAAAAAATAAGCTCTTCCGCTTTGCCATGAAATTCGTGGGCAGCGAAGAAGAAGCGAAAGATGTAGTGCAGGAAGTATTTATCCGCGTGTGGAATGGCCGCGAGCAGATGAATGAGGTACAGAACTGGGAGGCCTGGTGCATGCGCATCACCAAGAACCTTTCGCTGGACCGCATCCGCTCCATAAGCCGAAAGCAGACAGATCCCATTGAAGAAAGTTTCAATGTTCACAACGAAGCGTTAACGCCGCATGAATCAACAGAAATACAGGAGAGTATGCAGCGAATTAATCAACTGATTGCAGCGCTGCCCGAAAAGCAGCGTCAGGTCATACACCTTCGCGATGTGGAAGGGTATAGTTATAACGAGATCTGCGAGATACTCGAATTGGATATGAACCAGGTAAAAGTAAACCTGTTCAGAGCCAGAAATGCTGTGCGCGAAAAACTGATGAAGATTAATGCTTATGGACTCTAACCGGATTGAAGAGCTTTTAAACAAGTATTGGAACTGCGAAACTTCGCTGGAAGAAGAGCAGCAGTTGCACGCTTACTTCAGAGCCGGAAATATACCCGAGCATCTGAAGGAAACGGCAGCACTCTTTCATTACTTCGATGAAAGTAAAAAAAAGGCAATCAACGATCTGTCTTTTGATGCTGCGCTGGCTGGCAAAATGCAGGTAGCACCGCGTGGCCGGGTAGTAAAGATATTCTATAACTCCATGCGCATTGCCGCAGGGCTTGCCGTGCTCTTGATGGCAGTTTGGTTTGTACGCAACGAAGTTCGCAAATCAACTCCGCAGGAAGTGGTAGACACCTACGATGACCCGCAGCTCGCCTTCGAAGAAACCAAAAAAGCACTGCTCATGATCTCCAAGAGCTTCGGAACAGCAGAAGAACAAGCCAAGAAAATAAACATGTTCAACGAAGCGCAGGAAGAGATACAGAAAAAACAAAAGGAAAAGAATAATAAACTCTAGAGTATATATACCACACCCACTCACACACGGGCACACAGGGAAAACCTCTAAACAAGAAAATATACTATTATTATGAAAAAGATATTTGCAATTGCATTGATATTGGTAGCTGTGAACGGAGCTTTTGCGCAGGATGCTATCTCCAAATTTTTCACAAAATACCAGGGCGATGAATCGTTCACACAGGTTACCGTGAGCAGCAAGATGTTCAGCCTTTTCACCAACATGGAAGTGGATAGCAAAGAAGACCAGGAAGTGCTCAACGCCATCAGCAAATTGAAAGGTCTGCGTATACTCGGTAAAGAAAATACGTCCGATGCACGTGCCCTGTATAAAGAAGCCTTCGCGCTGATTCCTACCAAAGAATTTGAAGAGCTGATGTCGGTGCGGGATAAAGACAAAGACATGAAATTCCTGATCAAGGAAAGCGGTGGAAAAATATCCGAGCTGGTAATGATCATGGGCGGCACAGACGACTTTATGATCCTGAGCCTCTTTGGAGAAATAGACCTGAAACAGGTTTCCAAGATCGGCAAGAAAATGAACGTTGACGGCTTGCAGAAGCTTGAAAAAATGAATGACGGCAATAAGAAGAACTAATCTGCCCTAAAATGATCCGGTGACTTTATATGCGACTGTCACCGGATTTTTTCCCTCCGATGCAACGGCCTCTATATCTTTTGCATCTCTGTGTTATCATCAACCCAATCCCTTCCTATATGAAACACATCGTAACACTCCTGCTTATTATCGGTTCGCTTTCGTCCACATCTTTTGCGCAAAGTAAAAGCTTTCGGACACTGCAAAATAAATTTCACGGTGCCGAAGACGTAGTGTCCTTCAGCGTGGGCGGATTTGTATTGCGCACAGCGCTGTGGCTATCGGATGAAGATGAAGATTTTGGAGTGATTAAAAGTGTTCGCATCATGAGTATACCCATGCGCGAGCTACGCGATCGCGACCTGAAAGTAAGCGGCTTCCGCAAGCTGTTGCTGCATGACGACTTTGAAGAAATGGTTTCTGCCAGCGATAATGGCGACTATGCTACCGTTTATATGCAGGAACACGGAAAGAATAACAACCTCTATTTTCTGCTCGTAGAAAGTGACGATGAGCTAACAGCCATCGAAATAAAAGGCTATCTTGATCCTAAGAAATTACTGGAAGAAAAAAATCACGAACGACTAACCAGTCTCTAACCCATGCGATATATACTCATCATCCTGCTGGCGGTTTCAGCGCATATTGCACAAGCCCAGAGCGCCACAACCGAAGCGTTGCATAAGAAATATAGTGAAGCGCTCTCGCTGTTCTTTTACAATAACACCCTTCGCATGCTGAACCAGAAGGAAGACAAGGATTTTGACGCGCTGATCAAAGACATTGAGAAGATGAAGTTCCTGATGATCGACAAGCGAAAAGGTTTTGCCACGGGCGACTATAAAAAGATTGTAAGCAACTATAAATCCGAGTCGTTTGAAGAAGCGATGACCAGCCGCCACCAGGGAAAGAACTTCGACATCTTTATCAAAGAAAAAAATGGCGACACCAAAGGCATGCTGGTGCTCATCAACGACTCCACGAATTTGTTTGTGCTGGATATAGTGGGCAAGATTGCCCTCGACAAAGTTACCAAGCTATATTCCACACTCGATGAGAGTGCCGACATCGGCAAGAAGATCCGGAATTTTACCAAGGATGAGGAGTAACTGTAATTCTCATCGCGTTTGATCTACCAATACTATAGCTAACAAAGAAAAACTTTTGGAATCCGTACTCTCCATAAAAAACCTGACCAAACAATTTGGCAGGATCAAGGCCGTAAACAACCTGTCGCTGGAAGTAAAAGCCGGACAGGTTTTCGGTATGTTAGGCCCCAACGGTAGCGGCAAGACTACTACACTCGGCATGCTGATGGGGGTGATAAACCCTACCGCAGGAGACTTTACATGGTTTGGTGAAGCCCCCACACATCATCTCCGCAAGAAGGTGGGAGCGGTGCTGGAGCATCCTATATTTTATCCTTACCTCACGGGGCAGAAAAATCTTGAGCTCAACGCCATGATCAAGCAATGCCCGGTAGAGAATATACCGAAAGTACTGCAGTTGGTAGAGCTATACGAACGCAGAGACGACAAGTATCGCACGTATTCACTTGGTATGAAACAACGTTTGGCAATTGCCTCGGCGCTGCTAAATGATCCTACTGTATTGATACTTGATGAGCCTACCAATGGTCTTGATCCAATGGGTATAGCCGAGATACGCGAACTCATCAAAAAGATTGCAGCCAATGGTAAAACGATTATACTCGCCAGTCACCTGCTGGATGAAGTGCAGAAAGTTTGTACACACTTCGCAGTGTTAAAGAAAGGAACACTGGTACATGTTGGTCCGGTAGATGAGGTTGGCAAAGGCGAAGAAACGGTTGAAGTGGCGGCTTCGGCAGAGAACCTGAACGAAGTGTTGCTGGCCTTCGCCGGCACATCATCCATCAGTCGTGAGAATGGAAGTTTCCAGGTGGCTATGCGCGAAGGTTTTCATAGCAAAGACCTGAACAAGTTCTTATTCGAGAAAGGTATTGTGGCTTCGCACCTCACTACAAAGAAAAAGACACTGGAGAAACAGTTTCTTGAAATACTGGCCGGTGCGTGAGCCAGCTATACTATATTTTGAATCACATCAACATCGTACTATAAATACATCTGCGCGTTATGCTGCACCTTCTCAAAATAGACCTGAAGAAAATGACAAGCTACCGTACCTTCTGGGTAATTGGTGGTTTATACTTTTTAACGCTGGGGCTTGGTGCTGCCAGCGGTATGGAATTTTTGAAGTGGCTGGCACGCACATTCGAAGACTTCGGGCAGAAGTTAAACATCAACCGTATACCACTTTATCATTTTCCGGATGTGTGGATGAACTTGATCTGGTGCGCAGGTCTTCTCAAGATTGTGCTGGCCGTGCTGGTGGCAATCTCCATCACCAATGAATATAGCTATAGAACGATACGGCAAAATATAATAGACGGATTAAGCCGCAGCGAATTTCTGTTCTCCAAGATCATCACGAATGTGTTGCTTAGTTTGATAAGTGTGGTGATGATCTTCCTGATCGGTCTTGTAACCGGCATGATCTATAGCCCCTCTATCGAGCTGGATCGTATAATGACTGATCTTGAATTTTTCCCGGCTTACTTCCTCGAGCTGTTCTTCTTCCTGTCGTTTGCGCTCATGTTGGGTGTACTCATTCAACGGGCCGGTCTTACTATCATTCTCCTGTTGTTGTTCCCTGCCATCGAAGCGATTGTAGCCGCTAAAGTGGATAATTACTTACCGGAAGTTATACCGTTCTTCCCCATGCGCTCCATCTGGTACCTGATACCGTGGCCTTTCCCCCGTTACGCGTTCCAGGAGATACAGGACTACCTCAAGCTGTCGTCTGTGGCCATTGTACTCGGTTGGACACTCATCTTCAATTATACCAGCTATTGGAAGCTGAAGCGCTCGGACATTTAACCGCTTTCGCGGAAGCCGAATGCAATCGCTTTGAAGAAGAAAATTTCTGCAATCGTTTTAAGAAGCAAGTAGTTTAATAAAATTACATCAACGGTCTGCCACCGCAACGTTTCATTAATTTTGTCGTGTAAAGAAAACTGTAAAGCTTTTATTGACCCTTATGAACACGATTCAATTAATAGGACTGGTTGCCGGAGGTTGTACTACCATCGCTTTTTTGCCGCAGGTTATTAAAACCTGGAAGTCCCGTTCTGCGAAAGATCTTTCTTTAAGCATGTTCTCTATCTTTTGTCTGGGTGTAGCCTTGTGGCTTATCTACGGCATTATGGTGCAGGATATACCGGTAATCGCTGCCAACATGCTTACGCTGATGCTCGCCTCTACACTGCTGTACTTCAAACTGCGCTTTAAAGAGTAAGCTGGTTCCAGTCCGTTCGCTTGTACGCCCGTAGCAGCAGGAAAATTATACCAAGCTGCACGGGTATCATGCCCAACTGTATAAACGGTATTCGCGCTAGCAGATAATGCCCAAAGCCCAGAATACCAATAAGCAGAAACGTAAGCAGCGACCGCGCTATATTTCCCGACTGGCTGCGAACATTCGGTGCCATCGACAACGGCAGATGTCGTGTGTTTATCATCGCGAAGATGAGCAGCATCAAAAAGTTGTTAAAGAATCCGAAGAGTATATCAACGCCCGCCCGCGATCCCCAGATAAATAGTATCAGTGCACTGATTACCAGATAGCCGGGTATGAACAATCGCACAAAAATAGCCTTCAGTGTGCCCGACAGAATCTCTCCCGGTTTATCTAACGGCGCTGAGAAATATACCCAGCTCGCTTTAAAATCATCTGAATAAGGAACTTCATACACCGCTACCTGCAAGATCATAAACGACAGGTATATCAGCATGAGGTGATATTGCGTGTTGGGCAGGTTGTGCCACGTGGCCACAATATCTTTTTTACCCTGCATGGCAAAGATCACCCCGAAGATCAACACATAACCGAAGGCCGGGTATATCTTTAGCTTTATCTTTCTGTCGCGACCGAGAATTTTATAGATCAGGTTAAACGCACCCTGCTCAAACGGATTGTTGGTAATCCAGCCGCTGATCTTGTTGCTATAGCTTTGCTTTTCTGTTTTGGGTTTTTCAACACGCTCCGTGCCGGCACCCATCGTGCCCAGCTTTTTAGTAAATATAGGTGACAGGTATTTGTTCACCAGGTAAGCGCCCAATATCGGCAACACCAACGCACAAATTGTTAACGCGATGTGCGATAGGTCCGTCAGTTTGTAATGTATAGTTTCCAGTGCGCCAGCCATCCACACCGGAGGTAACAGAAAGCTCCACCATGTGATCTCAAATTCATAGCTTGCTATATCCATGCGTTCCATAATGCGCGGCAATATCTGGTAGCCACCCATAATGAGCACCGCCATAAGGATTTGAAAATAATTGATGATGTTCTTCAACTTCTCTTCACTGGCAAACTGCATCACCAGCAAATAAAAGGCATTGGTAACAAACACCGCGGTAAGCACCGATAACGCTACCGCGAGCAGAAACACTGCGAACAACAGGAAGCCGTACTTGATAATAATAACTAATGCAGGGAAGATCGTTAACCCGATGGCAAGCTGCCCGAGGTATAGCAGTATATGCGTGAGGCGCGCTGCGAATAGCGTTTGCCCGCTTACAGGCCGGGGAAGAATAATGGTGTTATCGCTGGTGTCGAGGAGGATGGACGAGAAATCGGTGATCAGCGTCAT
>NZ_DAIQRQ010000039.1:0-1999 GCF_036786105.1 Ohtaekwangia sp. | reverse complement strand
TATACAGCCAGCGAAACAGATCGAGAAATTTCAGAAGAAACGTATTCATGGCGATCAGTTCTGCAGTATGTTGATGAAAGTGCCTGCGGCTTGTGTATGCTCTTTGTTGCCCGTGAGCTCGGTAAATATAGTTTCGAGCGAACCTTTGGCTTGCGTATTCAATTCTTCGAACGTACCATTGGCAATCATTTCTCCTTTGTTGATGATCATAATACGATCGGATATCTTCTCCACTACATCCATCAGGTGTGAGCTATAGAAGATCGTTTTGCCGTTGTGCTTCAGTTGCGTCAGAATTTCTTTTACCAGAATTACGGCATTGGCATCGAGGCCCGAGAGCGGTTCATCCAGAAAAAGTATGGATGGATTGTGAATCATACCCGCAATGAGCAACACTTTCTGGCGCATACCTTTGGAAAAGGTGGTCATGCGCGCATCAATATATCCGCTCAGATCGAATACATTCAACAGTTCTTTCGCTTTCTTATCAACCGCGTTGCGTTCCATTTTATAGAGCTGGCCGATAAAGTGGAGGTACTCCAGAGGTGTAAGTGTATCGTATAGTGCGGCGTTCTCCGGTATATAGCCAATCTTGCGTTTTACTTCCAGCACATCCTTGCGTATGTCGAGGCCAAGTACAGAAGCTTCTCCGTCAAAATCAGGAATGATACCCGTAAGAATTTTTATGGTGGTGCTTTTACCGGCACCGTTCGGGCCAATGTAGCCGATAATCTCTCCGGCATGTACCGAAAGATTTATATTTTTTAAAACCGGCACCTGGTAGGTTTTCGACAGGTTAACGGTGGTGATTACGGGTGACGAAGTTTCCATAACACATGAGCTATACTACAAGTATACTAATTATTGCCATGAGAAACATGAAGAAGTATAGATGGACTATCAGACTACGCCTGTTCATCTGCAAAGGCGAGCAGCGCTTCGTATGGATCGCCCGTGAGGCCAAGTGCTGCTGCGAAAGCGGGCTCTGTTTTTACACCCGATTGCTTAAGCGCCAACACCTGCTCTTTGAGCGCACGGCCATGGCGTTGTAGCAGAATATATTCTGCACACAGGTGGCGGTAAGCATACTGTTTTTCCACAGCAGTTACCTGACAAAATAACTCGAAGAAAAACTCTGCGTATTGGAACCTTGCCACAATACTCGGTGTTTCACGCAGAACTTTATGGGTTATTTCAAACGCCTCATAGTGCCCAAACTCGGAGCGCACTACGTTTGCAAAGAGCGAAAGATCGTTAGCCTGACATACTATATCCAGGTCGCTTTTACTGGCTATAAATAAATCCAGCGGCAGTGTGCCTGTTAGCACGGGCTGGAAAACTTCTATTTTTTGTAAGACATTACACTCCTGTAAAATTTGCCATCCTCGCTGCTGTACTGGCGAACCTTTCAATAAGTAGTCTACGTTTTTGAAGTCAGGTAACATACTGGTTTCAAGATAGCCAAATTGTCTAAACCCGGTGTCGTTTTGACGGAGATAAGAAACTGGTACGGCTATTGACCAACAAGCAAACAAGAAGGAGAAACAAAATCATGGACAAGAAAAAATTTCAGGATTTATTAACCTCTGTGGATGTGTTGAATACGTTGCACGGAGGTATCAGCGAACCGGCTGTAAAGCTCCAACAACAAGCCACTGGTCGCGAGATCAGGGTGCGTGTACCAGGTGTAGAAAAAGAAGCCCTTCAGGTTGAAGTACATAATAACTCACTTTCTGTTTTTTACCTGATCCCGATCGATTCAGCCGGCAAGCTCATTCAAATGCCCGTAGTGATCTATAACAAAACGATACCATACTTTATCGAGATAAGCGAGATCAAAGCGGTATACGAAGACAACGAGTTGGTAGTGCAGTTGCCCTACAACAAACTCTCCAGCGGGTATAACAAAAAGATACAGATAGACGAAGAGTAAGTGATGAAGTGAGATGGTGTTTTTTCTGTTCAGTCGTCTGCAGCAATGCGGGCGACTGATTTTTTT
>NZ_DAIQRQ010000097.1:0-12158 GCF_036786105.1 Ohtaekwangia sp. | reverse complement strand
TTCTTTTAACACTAAAGCCTTTGATAAACTATCAAAGGCTTTTTTATTTATGCTCTGACTTAACTAAAATCCTCGTCAGGGAAAGAAATGCATACTCTTCAATAAAGTCTCACAGGAGAGAATTTATAATATAATGGAGTAAGAATAACGATGAGGCTAAACTACCTTGAACTTCGCAAGTTAGATCACGGCATTGCTAGGCTATAAAATCAAACTTTTATTAATCATGTGTTTAGTGTACTCCATTCGAATGGAGCAATACCCAGACTTAAAAAAAACGCTCAAAAATTTATGCGGGGAATTTTACAATGAATTCGCTTCCCTTTCCTGCCTTTGATATTAACTCTATATCTCCTTTCAGGCGATCAACTAGTGTTTTAACAATAGCCAAGCCCAGACCATTAGAAGTCTCCCCGGCAGTAGGCTGAGCACTAAGCTTTTTAAATTTTTGAAAAAGATGTTTCTTATCTCTTTCAGAGAATCCAGGGCCTTGATCTTTCACTGATATCCAGAAATGTGAATTGGATCGGCCTGCGGATACATCAACAACAGAGTTTCTTTTCGAGAACTTAATGGCATTGGATATAAGATTATCAACAATACGATTCAGGTATGAAGCATCTATACTTATATCTGAATTCTCAATACGACTAATATGAAGGTGTATATTTTTGGATTCAGCTAAAAGTGTAAATAGCTGTATTTTCTCAAGCAGAAATTTACTGATATCAAATGTTGAGTAATTGGGCTCTGCGTTTTCTTCAAGCATATGTACGTCAAGCAGATCTTTTATAAGGTCAAGTCCTGCCTGTGTGGCATCTTTGGTCATTTGCACATATACCTTATTCTCTTCGCTCAAGGAGTTCTCCATCTCCATCAGATCCGCTATCCCCTTAATCCTATTCAATGGAGATTTTAAATCATGGGCAACAATGCTCATCAAAGTGTCTTTTTCATGATTGATATCTGATAGTTCAATATTTCTCTTCGAAAGCTTTTCATTTTGCTCAACAATCTCGGTCCGCTGATTTTGGATGAACTGGTTTTGTTGCGCCAGCTTTTCATTGATCTCTCTGCGCTTTTTGTTATTACGCCATTGCACCAATCCCAGGATGCTTACAAAAGCAACGATAACGATCAATACTATATTTTGAAGTTTTTGCTGCTGGATAATGGCTTCATTGGTCTCGTGATTGGCCTTGAGCAACTTGTTCTCCTGTTCTTTTCGTTGTATCTCAATTTCAAATTGCAGACGTTCTACCTGACGTGTGAGATCAAGGTCTTTAATTGAGTCGCGCAAAATTAAATAGTGATTTTGATTCTGTAGTCCTCCTATTTTATCGTGCTCTTTTTCTGATAATTTCCAAAGCCAATAATAGGCCTTCATCTTCGCGGAAAGATCATTGGACTTTGCAGCCATGTCTCGAGCCATGTCAATATATTTCTTCGCTCCTGGTAATTCGTTCTTTGCAAACTTGATCCGTCCCATGGTGATATAAGCCTCCGGTAGCATTCGTACATTATTCTTTCCGATGATGACCTTCAGTCCTTCCTTGCAAATGGCCTCGGCTTCTTGTAACAGTCCTTGCGCCAGATAACTCTCTGCTATATATGTTTTGATATCAGCCAGGTTTATTTCATCATGTATAATCTGTCCTGCAGAATCGGCCAGATGAAGGAAATGCAATGCTTTATCATGCTGATTGATTTCCTGCGCAAGTCTTCCAAGTTGCCCAAGCGCAGACATGATATCGCGCGTGTTATGCAGAGATAAGCGAATTCTGTACGCTTTAAGATAATTGTTTTCGGCTTTACTATAATCGTGTTGTAGTTTATACAAGCCGGCAAGACTTTGGTAAGTATAGGCAAGTCCGGATGAATCATTTATAGCCTCAAACAAGGCCATGGCCCGAATGAAATATTCATACGACCTTGAAAGAATACCTTGCTCAAAGAAAAGCCTTCCAAGGTTATTATTGGAGTGTGCTATCTGCGCAGAATCCTTTTGTTCAATAGAAACCCGAAGCGCTTCATCAAATGCTTCAAATGCGCTTATCCGATTGCCCTTATAATTATAGGCTACACCGATAAAGTTAAAGGACTCGGCAAGCCCTTTGGAAAGGTTTAATTTTCTGCCCAGAGTAAGGGCTTTGTTCGAATACAGGATCGTACTATCGGGAGAAGCCCAGCGATATTCCCAAGCCAGATCATTGAGAAGTTCGAATCTTCTTTTGTCATCTGCAGAGTGTTTTATGCTGGTCTTTAAACTATCGATTAATCTGAGATTCTGAGAATAGGAAGAAGTCCAGCACAACAGGATACAAGAAATGATAGTAACCGTTTTCTTCACTACAGCAGGGGGTCTTTACGAATAGAAATATTGGAATAAAGTTACGATTTCCCAAACGTAAAGCACGGTAGTTCCCTCTTCGCTCAAAACCAATCAGAAGAAGACCTTAGTCTTCCTCTATGAAATTCAAATCACGGCCATAGGTTTCATCGATCAGGCGGAACACCAATAAAGCAACAATAATGGTGAAAACGCCCACAATCAAAGCACCATAGATCATTCCTGTGCTTTTGGCGTGCGCATCACCTAATGTAGGAGTATAATGTTCATGAATCTTGTCGCGAAGGAATTTAAACAGTAGTGTAAGTGGTATCACTGTTCCACGAATAAAATTAGGAACCGAAGTGGTTACAGTCGATCTTAAATTTGTACCAAATTGCTCGGCTGCTATCGTTACGAACAACGCCCAATAGCCAATGCCACATCCTAATATAAAACAGGTAAAGTAAAAGAAATTAGCTTCTCTAACCGGTGTAAAGAGATAGAGGAGTATAAAAGCAAGGGTAAGCAAGATAGATATCAATACAACTTTCTTGCGTGTCTTTAATAACTGGCTTGCAAGCCCACTGATAATATCACCCACCGCTAATCCGATATAGCTATACATAATGGCGTTACCAGTAGTAATTGTTCCTTTGATTGATAACGCGCTCGCAAATTCAGGAGAGAAAGTTACGAGTATACCGATGGTATACCATATCGGCAAGCCTATAAATATACACCCGATGAATTTGATTAACCTGGATTTTCTTTTGAATAACTGAAGAAAATTACCGCGAACAACTCTCTGTTCTTTGGTGCGAAGAAACACGCTTGATTCAAGCACACTTACACGCGCTATCAACAGCAACAATCCCATGCCACCTCCAACAAAATAGGAGATCTGCCACGATTCAAAGGAGCCTGCTGTTAATTTTATTTGCGATACCAGGTTTCCAACAACAGCTCCCATCAATCCCACGGTAGCAATGATCGTTGTTCCGTAACCCCGCAAATTGGGAGGTAATGATTCTGAAACGAGCGTAACACCAGCGCCCAGCTCGCCCGCGAGCCCTATACCCGCTATAAATCTGAGCACAACATATTGATCAACTGAAGTAACAAAACCATTTGCAATGTTGGCAAGTGAGTACAACACTATAGATCCAAACAGCACAGACAGCCTTCCGCGTTTATCTCCCATAATGCCCCAGATAATTCCTCCCACCAACAGGCCTGCCATTTGTACACGAAGCAAATGCTCACCCTGGTCGAAGAGTTGATCTTCCGACACACCCAGGGAAATGAGGCTTGGCTTTCTTACAATGCTGAACAGAAGCAGGTCATAGATATCTACAAAATAACCCAGCGCTGCTACAATAACAGGCAAGCTCCAGAGTGGTTTGAATTTATTGTCAGACATATACTTATTTCTTCTCTATGATGTAATACAGGATAGGCCCGAGTATCGGAAGCAGCAATACAACGATCACCCACAATATCTTTTTATCGGTTGCCTTATTGCTGCGGAGAATATCAACGATCGCCAGTATATCAATAACTACGATCAGTAATGAAATGAGTCTTCCCATCGTAAACTAGTTGTTTTCGAGTATGCGAAACAATTCATCGAGATTAGGTGTGATAATAATCTCTGTCCTTCTGTTCTTTTGTTTATTCAAGTCTGTGTCGTTAGCCGCCAGCGGTATAAATTCACCGCGACCGGATGCTGTTACTTGCTTGGGCGATACACCCGCCTTCGTTAATATTTTTGTGATGGATGTAGCACGCATCACACTTAAGTCCCAGTTGTCCTGCATGTATGGCGACTTCTTTGAGATTGGCACGTTATCGGTGTGCCCTTCAACCATAATGTTAATGTCCTTTTGATCTTTTATAGCTTTCGCCAACTGCTGCAAAGCGGTTACGCCTTTGCTGTCTACCTCGATACTCCCCGAACCAAAAAGAAGTTGTTCTGCCAGCGATATGTATACTTTTCCGTTCTTCACTTTAACTGTGATGTCATTTTCTTTAAAATTCAATAAGGCATTGCTGATTTTGTTCTTCAGGTCTTGAACGGCTTTGTCCTTGCTGGCCAACACTTGCTCCAGTTCCTTTACTTTCTTTTCTCGCTCAGCGAGGCTATTACTGAGAGAGTCATTTTCCTTGCGGGTCTTTTCCAGGTTTTGTTGTATGGACAGAAGTTGTTCCTGCTGTTGCACCAGGTCGCGTGTTTGTTTGCCATTGCTGGTCACCAAATTCTTATAGTTGTTGTTTAACTTCGAATGTTCTTTTTCCAGTTCAGCGAGGCGTTGGCTTTTGTTACGTTTCTCAATACCCAGGCTTGTCGTATCTTCTTTCAACTTTTTCAATACTTGCGATAGCGAATCGAGATTTGAGTTTGCCTTGTCTAGTTGTGCAGAGCGGTCTGCCAGGTCGGCTTCTGTCCGAATTTTTTGCGCCAGCAGTTCATCATATTTTTTCTTGCTGACAATGCATGATGAAAAAATAAGACAGATAAAAAAGGGAAGTAATAGATTCTTCTTCATGGTAGAATTCAAAAAATAGTGACCCAAATTAATAATTATTATTTACTTACAACCATCAACAAAATATTGTCTGAAGCCTGAACCTAAATTGATGTTTAAGGCAGCACGATCCATATAGTTGAGAATGCAGCATATATACTGTGCAGGGTGTATATTCTTTATGTGACCTTTTATTTCTTTTTCATCCGATTCTTTAGGAAAGATGTTCTTATTCGTTATTTTCATTCATCTAAAACCAACGTCATGGAAGGAATGTTAAAACCTGGAAGCTTACAAAACAAAACCATTATCATTACCGGTGGCGGAACAGGCCTGGGCCGTTCTATGGGTAAATATTTTCTGGAACTTGGAGCCAACCTCGTCATCACCAGTCGCAAAAAAGACGTGCTTGATAAAACTGCAGATGAGCTGATGAAAGAAACGGGCGGCAAAGTATTAACGGTGACCTGCGATGTGCGCAAATACGAAGAGATTGATAACCTGATCAAAACCACGGAAGCTACCTTCGGTCAGATCCATGGCGTATTAAACAACGCTGCTGGAAATTTTATAAGTCCAACAGAACGACTCTCGCACCGTGCGTTTGATATTGTAGTAGATATAGTGCTGAAAGGAACTTACTATACAACACTGGCAGCAGGAAAGAACTGGATTGAAAAAAAGCAACCCGGTGTATTTCTCAACATTGTAACAACTTATGCATGGACTGGTTCCGGATATGTAGTGCCTTCTGCTTGTGGTAAAGCAGGTGTGCTCGCGCTTACCAGATCGTTGGCGGTGGAGTGGGCCAAGTATAAAATAAGAAGCAACGCGATTGCCCCCGGGCCATTCCCTACGGAGGGAGCATGGAGTCGTTTGTTACCTGGCGACCTTGTGAAGAAATTTGATCCGGCTGAGCGCGTTCCCTTGAAGCGCGTTGGTGAACACCAGGAGCTTGCTAATCTTGCGGCCTATCTTATGTCTGATTATTCAGCCTATGTAAACGGTGAGGTGATTACCATCGATGGCGGCGAGTGGCTGCGCAACGGCGGAGAATTCTCTCACCTGGAAATGATACCAGAGCCGATGTGGGATATGCTTGAAAAGATGCGCGGTAAATAACATGGGACCTCTTTCGTCCGCGTCATGCTATTCATTCATTGCGATTTGTATTTTTGAGCCATGGACCGGTTACAGCAGGAATTATTGAAGCGGTTGAAGGCTCGTGAGAATGAAGGATCACTTCGTTCGTTGAAGTATACTTCCGGATTAATCGATTTTACTTCGAACGACTATCTCGGGTTGGCACGATCGGAAGAGTTGTTTTATGCTATTCAACAGAAGCTGGATGCACAGCGCTTCAAAAGCAACGGAGCGACCGGCTCGCGCTTGCTGGCGGGCAATAACTCTTATTATGAAGAAGTAGAATCCATGCTGGCCGGTATATTTCAGGCCCCTGCTGCATTGATATTCAACTCCGGATACAGCGCTAACCTGGCTGTACTATCTTCGCTTCCGCAAAGAGGCGATACCATACTATACGATGAACTGGCTCACGCCTGCATTAAAGATGGCGCACGGTTAAGCATGGCGAAACGTTTCAGCTTTCATCATAATGATCTGAATGATCTTGAAGCAAAATTGAAACGTGCAGAAGGAAAGATATTCATTGCTGTAGAATCTATATACTCAATGGACGGCGATGCCTGCCCGCTTCATGATTTAGTAACGCTTGCTGAAAAGTATGATGCTTTCATTATTGTAGATGAAGCTCACAGCACAGGTGTTGTAGGCGAGAGAGGCAGCGGCCTCGCAGTGTCACTGAAACTTCATGATAAAATTGCCATACGTGTATATACCTTTGGTAAAGCCATGGGTATACACGGCGCTTGCGTGGCGGGTTCTGATGTACTAAGAAGTTATCTGATAAACTTTGCACGTCCTTTTATCTATACCACTGCATTGCCCCCGCACAGTATAGCTGCTGTTGATTGTGCTTTTCGCTATCTGCAGGTAAATATACAGTTGCAGGAACAACTGAAGCAAAACATACAGTTATATAAAAAAGCTGTTCAGAATTTGCCTAACCGAACCGATAGCAATAGTGCAATTCAGACTGCAGTATATCCGGGTAATGCGCTGGTGCGCAAAGTAGCCAATGCATTGCAGCAGCAGGGTCTTGATGTTCGCCCTATACTCTCACCAACGGTGCCCAAGGGTACAGAGCGATTGCGCATCTGTCTGCATGCGTTTAATTCTGTTTCGGAAATTGAGCAATTAACAGAAGCGCTGAAATCCTTTCAACTTGTAGCGCATTAATATTTTACGCGTAACTTTCGCACATGAATTATTTTGTGACGGCTATTGATACCGACAGTGGCAAAACGTTTATGTCAGCTATATTATGCCAGGCATTGCAAGCGGATTATTGGAAGCCGGTACAGGCAGGATTTCCACGGGATGCAGATATGGTGAAGAAGCTGATCAGTACAGATATTACCATTTTTCCCGAAACTTATTTACTCAACACACCGGCATCGCCACACGCAGCTGCAGCAATTGATGGTATCACAATTTCATTGGATGCTTTTCAGAGACCCAATACAAAAAATGATCTTGTTATTGAAGGAGCCGGCGGCTGCCTTGTGCCCCTGAATGATAATGATTTTGTTGTTGATCTGGCTTCGCGTGTAGCTGATGCCGTAGTGCTGGTAGCTGATTTATATCTTGGCAGCATCAACCATACACTGCTTACAGTAGAAGCTTTGAAAAAAAGAAATATTCCTGTGAAAGGAATTATATTCAATGGCCAGTCTAATCCTGAAAGCGAGCGCATCATTCTTCATCACTCGGGGTTGCGTTGTCTTCTGCATATACAGCGCGAGGAGTTAATAGATCAGGAAACAGTGAAGCGATATGCGCACCAATTAAAAGAAAATTGGAATGGATAATATAAACCTGAAAGAGCTTGATAAGAAAAATATCTGGCATCCATTTACGCCATTAAAAGGAGGCGCAGAACCGGTGATGATCACATCTGCCGAAGGAGTATATCTGCATACTGACGATGGTCGCAAGATATTAGACGCGGTTTCATCCTGGTGGGTAAATCTTCATGGCCATAGCAATCCTTATATAGCAAAGGCAGTAAGCGCACAGGCTGGTATATTAGAGCACGTGATCTTCGCAGGATTTACGCACGAGCCGGCTATACAACTGTCAAAAAATTTGCTGTCGATATTGCCTGCCAATCAATCGCGTATATTCTTCTCGGATAATGGTAGCACCGCCGTTGAAGTGGGTTTGAAGATGGCATTGCAGTACTGGCACAACCAGGGCATAGAGAAAAAGAAAATTATAGCGATCGATGGTGCTTACCATGGCGATACATTTGGTTCTATGTCAGTAGGTGAGCGCGGTATATTTACCAATCCGTTCAAATCGCATTTGTTTGAAACTATATTTATTCCTTTTCCAGATACAGAGCACGAGGAAAAGACACTGCAGCAATTCTGTGAGTTGATAGAAGAAGGCGATGTAGCTGCCTTTATATATGAACCTCTTGTGCAGGGAGCCGGAGGAATGCGCATGTATTCGCCAGCTTTGCTCAACGAACTGCTAACGGAAGCACAAGCGCAGGATGTAATATGTATAGCCGATGAAGTGCTCACAGGCTTCGGTCGCACAGGAAGATACTTTGCTTCCGATTACTGTTCGGTAAAACCGGATATCATGGCGGTGTCGAAGGGGATTACCGGTGGTACCATGCCCCTGGGCGTTACCACCTGCTCGAAGAAAATTCTGAATGCCTATGAGTCAGATGATTTCCTGAAAACCTTTTTTCATGGACATTCCTACACTGCAAACCCAATTGCATGCGCTGCCGCAAATGCCAGCTTTGAATTGTTAGTATCAGATGATTGCCAGCAGAGTATTCAGCGAATCGGCAATCAACACCGCACGTTTGCGAGTGAAATGCTGGATCATCCTGCGGTAGCAACCGTTCGATCACTGGGTACATTTCTCGCACTGGAATTAAAAACAGACACCCGAACATCGTACGAAAACGAGATCCGTAAAAAGATATATCCGTTTTTTATGGAACGAAATGTTTTGCTGCGTCCGTTAGGCAATATCATTTATATACTCCCTCCGTATGTGATCACGGATGAACAACTTCACAAGGTATATACCGTGATCCGCGAGTTTCTGGATTCGCTACAACAATAGTTTACATAAAATGCTTCGATCTTTGATATGCGCATGTTATTGATAAACATCAACTGCCTGCCTCGTTGAAGATCGAAGTTTTTTAGTAAGTTCGGGTATGCGATTTTTATACCTTCTCTTTCTCTGTCCTGTACTTTCTTTGGCACAGCCGATAACGGCCACGCAGCAAAAGGCTTTGAATGCCTATGTAGATTATGCCAATCAGTCGGCTACTGAAGTCAAACAGGTTGTACAATCTGTTCTGGCCTATTATCCCGGTTTGCAACAGCAGCGTTCATGGGGTGCGCCGCAGTATACTTGTCCCGTGCAGCAGGAGGAATATTACTATACAACAACATTGAATTTAAGTAAGGGGCTGGCACCAGGAGTGGCTGGTAGTCTTAATGCCAAGTTAAAAGAGCTGCGAGCGGCAGCAGACAAGATCGATGCAAATTGCAAAGCACTCGACACCTATCATAAACTGGAGGACTATAAGCAAGATAATTTTGCAAAAGCGAATGAATTAGTTCGTGCATTGCCGTTGTTGCTGCGCTACTATAAAGAAAAGCAACGAGTGTTGCAGACAGAACTTGAAGCGGTTTTTAAGAAAGCGCAATCAACCATGACGGCTTATAAAAATGCAGACAACTTTATGCGTAGTGAAATTCTACGGGAAAGATACCTGCTGGACTTATGGACTTTAAACGCTCAGGAAAATATACCAACGGGGTGGCCTGTAGAAAAACTTGAGCAAAGTATAATTGAGACAGATCAACAATTGTCAATTATGGAGAAGATGAACCCCGTGTTAAAATACCCAACGTCCAGTATGTGGGGATCTTTTCAAAGTGGGTTGTCTTCTATACTGGAAGTAAAACGAAGCAGTTTGAATGGGTACAACTTCGAGGCAAGAAAGTCAGACAAGTATAGCAACGATGTATACCTCGACCTGATAAACTATTTTAATGGCACGCTGGTATCAGATTATAATAGTTTTATTCAGTTTGCGGTGGGAGATGGCTACTATGGATTGAAGATGATCCAATACTTTCCTCTCTTTGAAGTTCGGAGCGAACCTGTTTCCAATACGATACAGGCAAAGCCTTTTGCTGACATTCCCCGTGTACCCATAACAATAGAGCTGCAGAAAACACCTTTACCGAAACTTCAGTTCGAATCATTGCTCAGCTATGTAAACTACATCAACGAAACCTGGCGACAGATGCGGAACCTGCAGTCTTCACTGGAAAGTTTCAGCAGCAGTGCTTCCTACTTCAGAACACTGGATTCGTATGAGAAGCATGGGCCACTTCATTTTGATTATGATAACTACAACATTCCCAAAGCAGAATACCAAAAAGCGATAGCGGATAGCAAGAACCTTTCACCTGTCATCGCGAAGTCGCTCAACGATGAAGCAACGGTGTTGGAGCGTATCCTTACCGAGCTTGATGAACTCAGTGCATCGATCGCTATACAGGTAAGCGAGCGAGCCTATGAGAAAGACCACTTGGATAAAATATATGCCATACTCGAGCGACAACGGGTATTGTTTGACGAATGGGACAGGCGCAAAGAATTGTTTTATGAAGATATCCGAAAAGTGTTTGATGCTTATCCTACAGCTAACCCTTCCAGTTCATGGTATATTTCCGGTCGGGCATTGCGAAATCTCACGGAGCTGGATCATGATGCGCTGTTCAAAGCAAAAGCATATTATACAGGCGACAGCACCATACAGATTTCTACGGAAAATATAGATGCTGCAGTGCGCGATGTGATTGCCAGGGAATATGAAAACATGAAAGGGATTCAGAAGATTGGTCGTAACAATGGACTTTGTCCCTATACGCCATACGAAGATTTGCCGGAAACTTCGCGCAGTTTGAGTGAAGCAATTAAGGAGCTGAAGCCTGCAAAATCTTCCCGTTACGAACATCCCTATCATACCATGGTATATCGTTATAACGACATTGTAGACGACTACAATAAATTCTGTGAGCTATCGGTAACGGTTCTACATCTGCCGACTATACATCAACCAGAATTATTTTCTGTTAAATATGCTTCTAATAATAGGGCAACCAACAACAGGACTCCGGTTACAAAGAACCAGGAGCCATCTGTAGACAAAGGCCAGCAACAACAGCAAGTTGTCACGAAGGAAGCGACTAAAACAACCGCAAAAGTGCTGCACGATACAGTGTATATTGAAAGACGCGACACAGTATACATCGGCATGCCGGGCGAAGACCTGTATTCGATGGAAGGCTACGCTACCAACAACATGATCCTTTTGCTGGATGTATCTGGTTCTATGAATACCGCTGATAAACTTCCACTATTAAAAAATGCTGTGATAAGCATGATTTCCATGATGCGCCCTGAAGACAAAGTATCTATACTGTCTTTCTCTGATAAACCTAAAGTGCTGCTAGAGTCTGTTTCTTTCAAAGATGAAGGGAAGATCACAAAGGCCATTAACAATCTGAAATCATCCGGAAAGACCGATGGTAACGCAGGACTAAAGCTGGCCTATAAAACAGCTGATGAAAATTATATTCGCGGTGGTAATAACCGCATTGTGCTTGCTACTGATGGCGAGTTCGCTACAAGCGAAGAAACGTTACAATTGATTCGCCAATTTTCCAGGGAAGATATATTTCTCACCATCTTCAACTTCGGCAAAGGAGTCGGCTCTTCCAAAGCGTTGGAAAATCTAGCAGCACTTGGCAAAGGGAATTATGCTCACATCACAAAAGAGAATGTAGACATAAGTCTGATTCGTGAAGCAAAGTCAAAACGGGTGAATCGTTAAGCGTTAAAAGTTATACATTAACCGTGAGTGTGGGAGCAATTTCATAGATATCCCGGATTATGCCTTTGCGGTAACTCCAAGCTTCTTTGCACTCTGTGCCACTGGATTTTCGCGTATAACTAATAACGGTTAACCGGTAATGAATAACTTATTTTTCCGTGCTATTCTGAGGAATAAAATACATTTATTTCCCACAGAAACCACAGAATTACACAGATAACTAATAACGATTAACCTGTAACTAATATCCGTTAACTATTTATACAGGTTGCCG
>NZ_DAIQRQ010000130.1:0-3526 GCF_036786105.1 Ohtaekwangia sp. | reverse complement strand
TATCCCGATAGCCATCGGGAACAGAATAGCACAGATCGTTTAGAGTAACTGTTAATATACTCTTCCTAATAACGATTAACGGTTCACTAATAACGGATAACGTAACTCAGCCACGTTTCTTCTTCCGAAACGATTCATCAATCATGCCCGCTTCAAATAGCAAAGCACGGATCTGATCATCGTGTATATCGTTCAGTGATTCCAGGTATAGCACATATACCTGTTTACGTCCTTCGGCTTTCAAAGCACCATCTTCATTCAACATCCGGTAGCCTTGATTGAATCCCAGGGCTACACCGGGTCGCTTCGCCGATGTTTTCTTTTTTCCCAACGCTACGGAGGCCGGCCAGATATAGCAGATCAAACGGTTATGCCTGTAGAATATAATTCCTTCTCCATAATAGCCATGCTCTGTTGCAGCAGGTAAACACTCGGATACCAGCATGCGCAAACGCTTCACCATTACTTTTTCATTCGCAGGAAGATCGAAGATCATCTCTTCTATCGTCTTGGCAGTTGGCATTGCTTCAATCGGGTTTCAATCTAAATTATAAAAAATTTCTTTTTCCCTGTTGCCACCGGAATACTGGAGACGATTACTGCCGATCATGTGCATCCAAACTTCAGGGCCAGTCTGATGCGAACCCTCACTGTACAGTACGGAACGATATTACTATACTCTTTTTATATTCGTCCTTCGGTTCCAAAACCGATAACCAAGGACCTATCGAGTATGGAAATACATGTAGTCACGACCTACTCCTGTTATTTGGGCGAAGGCCCTGTCTGGGATGATCAGCGCAACGCGATCCTGTGGGTTGATATTATGCGAGGCAATATTCACGAGTTCTCCCACACGGAGCATCACCATCGTGTTATTGAATCGAATGTTATGGTGGGTGCCATTGCGTTGTGCGATAACGGTGATCTTATTGCTGCGCTTAAAACAGGTTTGTGCTATATCCGGCGCAATACCGGTGCCATCAAAATGCTGGTACATCCGGAAATGCATTTGCAGGGCAATCGCTTCAACGATGGTAAGTGCGATGGCGCGGGCAGATTCTGGATTGGCAGCATGGCACTTTCGGAAGAAGGCACCGCAGGAAGTTTATACCGTGTTGAAAAGGATTTTACCTACAAACGCGTACTTCAGGATGTAGCACTCTCCAACGGCCTGGGCTGGGCTCCGGATAACCGCACCTTTTACCACATCGATACGCCTACACGCCAGGTGTCAGCTTTTGATTTTAATATTGAAAGTGGCAACCTTTCCAACAAGCGCACAATTATAAATTTTCCCGAAACCGAGGGATATCCCGATGGCATGACTATCGATGCAGAAGGCATGCTGTGGATCGCGCATTGGGGTGGCTGGCAAGTGTCGCGCTGGAACCCGGCAACGGGTAAAAAGATATTTCACTTCCGGCTGCCGGTAGCAAATGTATCGTCCTGTACGTTTGGAGGTAACAACTTCCGTGATCTATACATCACCTCGGCACGCAAAGGACTTTCTGAAAACGACCTGCAGACACAACCGCTGGCAGGCTCTTTATTCGTGATACCCAACTGTGGCTTTCAGGGATCGGCACCCCATAGATTCAGACCCGCATCTATAGTATAACAATTACTCATGGTAAACCATTGGTACGTCCTGCCATTGTATTGTAGAAACAGATGGCTCCGCTATTTTCATCTGACGGTAGAGAAAGACGGATGCCCTTTGTTCGGTATTATTCTCCTGCATCCCGATCCTCGCACGAATAACAATTAACCTGTAACCGATAACGGTATAAAAAAAACAGAGCATCAGTCCGTCTGACGATGCTCCGCCTCTAACCTAACCTACCTATGTACGAGGTAAGAATGGTGTAAAACTATAAAACGAAATATCATTACTGCTTTAAATGAGCTTAAAATAGCGGACTACCCGATTATTCGGGATAACTATTACATTCTATACGACCAACGGCCGAATTGATTTGTACAGGAAAGCTTTCAATGGTGCTATCTTTCTGCTCTGCCGAACAACACGCGAAGTTTGTTCTTTGCTTTTTCCAATATATTCTTCTTGCGGGCCGGTAAATTCTTCCCTGCGCGATTGATGTAGAAATTCAGCATAGACATGGCTGACTGAAAAGGTGTACCCTTCCTCCTCTTACTGCGTTCGGCCGATCGCTTGAGAGAGCGCGCAATCTGTTCTGCATTGCCCGATTTGAAGATCCGGTCCTGAAGGTCAAGCGCGTTGCTCGTCTTCATTACCCGAGCCGACCATTTGCGTGTCGGCTTTTTAGCCGATCGTGTTTTCTTTCGGGCAGTAGTTTTTTTCCTGGAAGTAGTTGTTGCCATATACCCCGTTTACCTGTATAAATCACAAAAAATATACCTGCAGCAGTGTTATTTCCGGCAACCATGCGAGGAATGACTGCCGCAATAACTTTATTTGTTTGACGCCTCCCTTCCCCACAGGTGCTGGTTTTATCCCAGTGTTAAAAATCTTCGCTTCATATTAAGTAAATGTTACATCTGCACAGCACACTAGGGCACTAGTAAAGACACCTATATCTTGCAGGCAATTCGAGCTGTTAGCACATGAAGATGAGCATCACTCCCACTGAGATAAAGGTCATCAAACGCATTATCAATAATCAGTTAGAGCCTATTAAAGTTACCCTGATGAATCGCAAACCCGGCATGCAACCGGATGAATGGGCAAGCCTGGTGGACCGAACCAAGCAAAGTATATTAAGAAGCCCCGAACAATACCTGGAACGTGTCAATCCGGAGCCTGAAATACTTCAAACTATACTCGACAAAATTTTTAATGAATTACTAACGCATTAGTATAAACAAATCAACCAGCGGTATGCCTATACCGTTGTTCCGGTAATTTTTCGCCTGAACGTTCTGCCTCTAAATTAAGAGACATCTAGAATAGTGCTTGCATGCAGGGGCATAGCCATCGAAAGATATCACCCGTTTCGGGAATTGCTATAGCTTTGAAAAAACCGGTATCCTTTCCACGGGAGTCTTCATCAATTTCAAGACGGAAGGAATGGGTAAAGCCGGTTTCTGCATCGAGGGGCACATCTGTTCCGCTTAACCATATCCATTGCCCCGTGGCAGGATTTTGAAAGCCTATTTTAACGTCAACCACAATTCCCCTTTCAGAACCTCTCAGTCCAAGTATTTTTATCTTCGTTTTAATACCATGCATTACGGTGTCTTTTTCAGCTACCTCATTTACCTGGCCGGATGCAGTGACGATTGTTATAAAAATAAAAAGAATTAATATAGATATCTGTTTCATTACTTAATACAGTTGATTAATTACAAATAAATAAGGTGCTGTAATACTGCATGTCTTCCCAACGTCCTCGTTGGTTTTCTTCACCAACAACACCCACAGGAGTATGTTTTGCCGATTTATCCAGCGGCTTCATCGGGTACCGGTAATAGTATATATCCTCTGCCTCGAACTTGATGTTTTGTGAAAAAGATATTCCTGTAGCCAGGAGTAATAAGAAGG
>NZ_DAIQRQ010000038.1:42041-48239 GCF_036786105.1 Ohtaekwangia sp. | reverse complement strand
AGACCCAATTGTGCTGATCAAAAAATCGATATCTTTCTCGCTGCTATGTATCAGGAAAGCACAGTTTCTCATTGGAACAATATAGAAATCGCGTCTGTAAAAGATAAAAGCCGGCTGATTAGTTGTGTTAATGTTCATCCTCTGAAGATCCTGAATCCACAGCCTCATGAAACGACTTGCCACGTTGTGCTTTCTAATTATGGTGGAGGTATGGTTGCAGGGGATATCATACAATTAAGAATTTGCGCTTATGATAACTCTAAACTATTTATAGGTTCGCAGGCAAACTCAAGGATTTTCAAATCGGAAGACCAGCGGGATTGTAAGCAAAATGTTGTGGGTACAGTAAAGGATAATGCTGTGGTTGTTCTGTTTCCTGAACCACTGGTGCTTCATGAGAAAAGCAGCTTTCGCCAAACGCAGCGTTGGGACTTAAGCACCAATAGCCTTTTAGTTGTTGCAGATTGGTTTAACTCCGGAAGATCAGACAACAATGAATACTTTCTGTTCAGGTCGTTACAGAATGAAATTCGCATTACAGTACAGGGGAAACTTGCCCTGGTCGATCGCTTTGCCTTTAATCCTGCTACTGACGTTGCCAATGCATCCGCTAACTTTTCTGAATTTCATAGCTGTTTGTCTTTGTATATAGCGGGCTTTCCGGGTGATAGTAAATTTGAAATTCTAAAGGCCCATCTTCAACAGATAGAAGAACAGAGTTCCCTAAACTATGGAAATATACCAAAAGGTAATGTAGCAATAGCCTTTGCACGTGCCAACCAAAACACACTAGTAGTAAGAGCACTTGGCAAAATGCGTAGTGATCTTGACCCTCTTTGTAATTTACTGTATCAGGCTATTTCAGATACTGCAGTTCTTGGATACAATCCTTTCAGCCGGAGGTTATAATTATCTTCTATCTTCTTTTACAGATGCCAGTGCTTTTTCTTTTGCTACAGTAATGTGTTCAATGATCTTGTCAAGGTTGTAACCATCGATAGCCCTGGCAAACAGGAACGGACCATCACCACGCATTTTGAGGGCATCGCGTTCCATTACTTTCAGATCTGCTCGTACCAAATCTGCGATATCAATTTTGTTAATGACAAGCAAATCAGATTGTGTTATACCCGGACCGCCTTTACGAGGAATTTTATCGCCTCCTGAAACATCAATGACATAAATAGAATAATCAACCAGCTCCCGGCTGAAGTGAGCTGCTAAGTTGTCGCCACCGCTTTCAACAAAAAGAAAGTCTATATCATACTCAAACCTTAACATTAATTCTTCAAGGGCATTCATATTCAATGATATATCTTCCCGTATGGCCGCGTGCGGACATCCACCGGTTTCTACGCCAATGATTCTATCGTTAGATAAAGCATTATTCCTGATGAGGAAGTCCGCGTCTTCTTTCGTGAAAATATCATTGGTAACAACGCCCAGCTTATATGTATTACGCATGCGCTCGCAAAGTGCTTTTAGTAAAGCAGTCTTTCCTGTTCCAACGGGTCCGCCAATGCCAACGGTAAAAGCTCTTTTCTTGAAATTTCTGTAAGACGGTAATTTTCTGGTTTCCCTTTCATCGAAACGTCCCGGGCCTGAGTATTTCTCGTGGGTATGCCCGTTAAGAATAAGTGCGAGTTTATCTAATATCGCCATAATCAGTTCTGAAAAAGTTTTGAATAAATATGCTGGTGATTCATCTGAAATATATCGAGCATAAAGGCTGAACGAAAGGCCTGGGAAGCATCATCGGGTACCTGCAGGAGGAGATCGTCTAATATAGTATAAAACTTATGCTGAAGTTGATGTGCTTCCATCGGACCAATAACGCCTAATCGAATGGCGGCACTTAATTGATCGCGCAATGCGAAATGTAGTATTAATGATGCTACGTCCTGAAAATTATAACCGATCTTTTTAAGGGATAACGCAAGCAGTATGGTAACATGCGATGGGAGAGATCTCTCTTGAAAAAGACCATCAATGTCATGCAGGCTTGCATCGGGATAAAAAGACATCAATACTTTCATCCAATTTCTCCCCTGAGTAATGCTGGCTTTTCTCATGGAAGGAATAAACTGCATAGCATCATACTCCTCAACGAGTCTGGCAATAGTTTCTGTTGTATCTTCAGCTTTAAATACATCTTTTACAAAGGGCAATTCAAATCGGGTAGTTTGCTGAAGAAATGCATACAAATAGTTTGCAAGTTCATTCACATTATTTATAGCGTGAGCGTTTACCGCACTCTCCAAACCAAAAGAATAAGCAAAAGATCCAACAGGAACCGCAGAGTCAGCCAGATGCAACAACCGTAATTGAAGAGTCATTAGAACAAATTATAGAGTTGCGCCAATGGAAGTTTCTTTACGGGCTCACACGTGAGATGGACACCATCAACCGTAACTTTATAGGTCTCCGGATCTACAGCTATATTAGGAAGGTAGTTGTTATGCACCATATCTTTCTTCGATACGCTTCTGCAATTTACTACAGGCTTTATGTGCTTGGTGAGATCATAATTTTTTTTCACCCTATCCAATGATGCTTTTGATACGAAGGCTATAGAACCTTTTCCTACAGCTTTTCCAAATGTGCCAAACATAGGTCGTGAGAAGTAAGGCTGCGGTGTAGGAATGGATGCATTAGCATCGCCCATCTGAGATTGAGCGATGATACCGCCTTTAATGATCATCTCGGGCTTTGATCCAAAGAATGCGGGCTTCCAAAGAACAAGGTCGGCAAGTTTACCAGGTTCAACAGAACCTACATAATCAGCAATGCCATGTGCTTTGGCAGGATTGATAGTATATTTGGCAACATACCTTTTTACCCTGTAGTTATCGGCATCTGCTCGGGCATCTTCTGGCAAAGAGCCGCGTTGAATTTTCATCTTGTGAGCGGTCTGCCACGTTCTGCAAACTACTTCACCTACTCTGCCCATGGCTTGTGAATCGGAAGAGATAATAGACAGTGCTCCCATATCATGAAGTATATCTTCTGCGGCTATAGTCTCTCCTCTGATTCTACTCTCCGCGAAAGAAACATCCTCCGGTATATTTTTATCGAGGTGATGGCATACCATTAACATATCAAGATGTTCATCAATAGTATTTACTGTAAAGGGCCGTGTAGGGTTAGTAGAAGATGGTATAACATTCGGTTCACCACAAATTTTGATAATGTCGGGTGCATGACCTCCACCTGCACCTTCTGTATGATACGCGTGTATTGTTCTTCCTTTGAATGCCTTTGTCGATACCTCAACAAAACCACTTTCATTTAACGTATCGGTATGAATACAAGCCTGCACATCATATTGATCCGCGATTTGTAAACACATGTCGATGGCTGCAGGCGTTGTTCCCCAGTCTTCGTGTAATTTAAAACCTAAGGCTCCGGCTTCTACCTGCTCGGTAAGTCCTTCCGGTCTGGAGGAGTTTCCTTTTCCTAAAAACCCAAAGTTTAACGGATACGCATCCGTGGCCTTTAACATGGCTTCGATATAAAAGGAACCTGGTGTACAGGTTGTAGCAGTCGTGCCTGCTGCGGGTCCGGTGCCTCCTCCAATCATGGTGGTAACACCGGAGGCTATTGCTTCATTGATCTGTTGAGGACAAATGAAGTGTACATGACTATCAATAGCGCCTGCTGTAAGAATGAGACCTTCTCCCGCAATAACTTCCGTTGTTACGCCAACGATAAGATTCTTATCAACATTCGGCATGATATGAGGGTTGCCTCCTTTGCCGATAGCGTGGATCAATCCATTTTTTATTCCTATATCAGCTTTGTAAATGCCAGTATGATCTACAATCAGTGCATTGGTAATGATACAGTCAAGTGCGTCTTTTTCTGAAACACCGGCAGCTTGCCCCATTCCATCGCGTAAAACTTTTCCTCCTCCAAACTTGCATTCCTCGCCGTAGGTGGTAAAGTCTTTTTCTACTTTGATGAAGAGGTCGGTATCGCCAAGCCGCACCTTGTCACCCACAGTAGGGCCATACATTTCAGCGTAAGCGTTTCGTTTCATACTGAGTTTGTTCATGGTGTTAGTGGGTATCAATGTGACGAAAATTCTGGCTTGTCATGTTGGCGATTGCCTTTTGTTTGTTGGTGGAGTCCAGTGCGCCAGAGATAAGACCGTTGCCACCATATACTTTTCCTTCTCCTGCAAGTTGAACGAGTGTAACTTTCTTCCGTTCGCCAGGTTCGAACCGCACGGCTGTACCGGATGGTATATTGAGCCGATAACCGAACGACTTGATTCTGTCAAATTCCAATGCAGGGTTTGTTTCAAAGAATGGATAGTGAGAACCTACCTGTATGGGGCGGTCACCCTTATTCACTACTTCCAATGCTAAGGTCTCCCGGCCTTCATTAAGAATAATATCTTCCTGCGCGGTTTGATACTCTCCGGGTTTATCATTGATAAGATTATCCGGGTTAGAAGTTATAGCGTTACGCTGCAAACCACTTCCATAGAGTGCCAGGGCAGCATCTCCTTTTTCTCTGCAAACAGGATGATGTACAGTAACAAGTTTTGTTCCGTCAGGGAATGTACCTTCTACCTGTACTTCTGCGATCATATCGGCTACTCCTTCCATCACATCGTTGAACCCTAAAATCTTTTTGCCTTTATCCATTAAAGTAGAGACCGATTCACCATCACGAATAAATTCAAGCAACTGGCTGGCGATCAACGCCACCGTTTCAGGGTAATTTAATCGCAGTCCGCGGGCATATCGCTTTTGTGCGAGGAAGCCTGCATTATGCAGCAGTAGCTTGTCAATGTCTTTCGGTGTTAAATGCATTTGTAAAATATTTATAGGATAGGAGTAATAGTATTTAAATATGTTGATAGACCATATAGGCACCATAAGATATGCAAAGTACAGCAGAGATTACGGTGGCAACTGACCGGATCACACGGCTTATCCTCATGCGTGGAGTAAATGGTATTGACAGAAGCCCTGTAGAGGCACACATGCCAATAATAGAACCGATGCCAAATATGACCATGTAGGTAATACCCAGAAGCACATCATCGATCTGGCTCATCACCAGTAATACAAGCGCACCACTTCCGGCAAGACCATGGATCAAGCCTACAACAAAGGGTAATCCGTGCCTGGTTTTAAAGTTTATAGGCTCTTCTCTTTTAAAGAGCCTTGCAGCACCAAACAGTACGAGCATACCGCCAATAAAAGCTTCAATGATGTCTGAAGAAAATATAGTTACACGACTTATGATAATAACAGATCCAACGAACACGAGCATAACGGTATGGCCCATTCCCCAGTACAGTCCGTCTTTTAAGGCAAGCATTGTATTATCTCTCCTTGTCACGATCGCACTCATCATAAAGAGGTGGTCTGGTTCAAAGGCATGGGCTAACCCCACTATAAGGGCAAACGCAATAGGAGCCAAGGACTCTATGTGAATGAAAACATTATACATCGTAACAAAATACAAGATGCGGATAGTTAAGGCAAGCAAGGCATTTGCTTTTGTTTAGTGAAGTTTGAAAGGGGCGTACATCAATCGATTCCGATTGGTAGGGACTAAGTCCGCAAAATAAAAGGAACTGAGTCAATCCTGCCTTTATCCGATTGCTGAGCACAAATACCGGCAGGCAACAAGCTATATCTGCTAGTAAATACTTCGTTAGTGCTGTCAGGCTGTAAACTTATAACGGAATCCAAATACCGGAAGCTGCCCCTGCATAAAATCGAGGTCTGCAGACGGATGAAAGCCTATAGCTTCATACATCTTCCAGGCCGTTTGCATTGCTCTTGTAGTATGAATGATCAGTTGCTCACGCTTTTGTTCGCGGGCTTTTTGTATACAGGCAAGGGTCAGGAGCTTGCCAATACCCTGGCCTCGCGCTGCATCGTCAACCGCCAATAAACGAAAGCCTGCAGCATTCGGCTCTTGTGTAGCCGTGCCGCCTGAGCCGTAGTATTGCATGTCGCCAAAATATACTACAGCACCCGCGATTGTATTTTCCGGTGAAACAGCTACAAAAATTTCAGTATGAGGTTTTGTTGTAAGATCGCCAACATTTGCAAGCATCCTATAATAGTTTGGTTGCTCCGATTCTTTGGGAAATCCATCCAGCGAAGAATATACTTTTACCATGAGTTTGCCGATCGCGGAAAATTCATGAGGGTGGGCGTTTCTTACGGTATA
>NZ_DAIQRQ010000038.1:40282-41941 GCF_036786105.1 Ohtaekwangia sp. | reverse complement strand
TAAAGGCGATCGATCCCCCACCAGCCATATATGTCCGAAAGGATCAATGAACCCGCCTTGCCGGTGGATTCCCCAGGGTGCTTTGTGATTTCGAACCGGATCAAGACTCCCGTTGGCACCAGCCGCTACAGCGCGTTTTACAAACACATCCGGATCAAGGCAGAATACTTCAACACGTGCGCACGTTATTCCAAGTTTCAGCGGACTTTCCCATCCGTTGCCAGCAGGTTCACCTATAAAGAATGCAGCGCCCTGAACAGCCAGGCCGGCTACAGATCCAAGACTCCATAACTCTTCAGCTCCCAATGCTTCTTTATACCATGTCATTGCTTGGGGTACATCGGGTACAGCCAGCATAACAGAGATGGTGAGATTTGAGTTGGGGATATTATTTTGAGTGCGCATGGGATATACTGTTAACATGGCAGAACTAAAAATAGCGATTCAAAAAATATATAGGAAACACAATGGTTAATCTTTACTAGTGATATCTTGCGCAGATGGGTGGCAAGCATCAACAGCGTGCGGCTCATCGGTATAACGACTCCCCGTTCGAATCAGTCGTTAAAAGATCGCTCATGTAATCGAAGAACGGACGTATGGCTTTATAGCTGTTGTTAACGTTCACTAAAAAATCAGCGGCGATAACTTCGCTGTCTTTGAATTTTCGTTCGAACCAGAACTGTTTATACCGGATCAGGGCTATAGCCGGGTCATCACTTGAAAATCCACGTGGTGTTGTCTTCACCTGTTCTCCCTGCAGGAGACCGAAATGTTTCTGAATCGTTTTGTCGTTCAAGAGTTTCTTCCAGTCAGTATAATTGGCCGTTATGTCTTGGCGTATTCTTTTAAGGTCGTCTGCATTCGGAAATAAAAATCCACAGGCTATACGCGATTCACCGGGTTTGATACGAATATAGTATCCGCCACGCAACAATGGCTTGGTGCGTTTCAGATAGCCGGCAAATCTCGGATTGTAGGGAGCTTTATCCTTTGAAAAGCGTACGTCATTATAAATCCGGTAAAGACTCTTTTTGCCGGAAGGTGTTTCGAGCTGATCGTGTGCGCTCATCTTCAGGATCAGTGCATCCATAAATGCTTCTGCATTTTCTTTGGCAAGCTCGTATTGATCTTTGTGTTCGTTAAACCAATCGCGGTCGTTATTGAAAGAAAGCTTCTTTAAAAAATCGAGTGTGGATTTTTTTATCGTTGAGTTGTTCACGCAGTATAAAATATAATGTGTTGCAGTAACAAACTATGATAGAAAAAAGATCGATTGAATCATGTAATGATCAGAATTTAATCACTTTACCGTGGCTCTCAAGCCAGGTATCTTTCACGGCACCAACGCCATTGAAACGGTATTGCAGTCCTAAAGTTATTGCTCATCAAATCACCGAGATCGCGCCGATTCCATCTGTCTTGACCAAGGAAGCCTCGCATTTTTTCAGCTTTTCGTTTTTACACCCTCATGAATTGGATTTAATAGCTAAATTCGGTCAGCAATAAAGTGTATGGCTATATTTATCAGGGTGCTGCCGGGCGTAATTATACTTTGTGTGTTCGTTGCAAGTCAGGGCACAACGTACAGGATCAGATGATTGTTAACGCGTTGCTGTGGTTGATGAAATAATTCAAAGTTTAAAGTTCAATGTTCAA
>NZ_DAIQRQ010000038.1:0-40182 GCF_036786105.1 Ohtaekwangia sp. | reverse complement strand
TTAAAAGACTTAGAAAAGAAATGAAGATATTGATTATAGAAGATGAAACAGAGTTAGCCAATAGCATGGCGGAATTTCTGCGGTCGGAAAATTACTTGTGTGAGCAGGCTAATGATTATGAGACAGCCATGGATAAAGTAGTGTCGCATGATTATGATTGTATATTGCTCGATATATCTTTACCGGGAGGAAGCGGTCTTCAACTTTTGCAAGAACTAAAGCGTATTGGCAAGACCAACGGTGTGATTATTGTGTCTGCCAAAAATTCTATCGATGATAAAGTGATTGGTCTTAATCTCGGGGCTGACGATTACCTGGCCAAGCCATTTCACATGGCGGAGCTTATTGCACGTGTGCAGGCGATCATTCGCAGAAGGCAATTCAGTGGTTCCAATATTGTCGAGTTTAATGAGATCAGGATAGATACTGCGGCCAAGTCAATCACGGTGCATGATAAACCTGTTGTGGTTACACGCAAAGAATTTGATCTGCTGTTATTCCTCGTAGCGAATAAAGACCGCGTTGTCTCCAAAAATGCTATAGCCGAGAACCTGACGGGCGATGATGCCGATTTCATGGATAACTTTGACTTCATTTATACACACATGAAGAACCTGAAGAAGAAACTTGCCGATGGGGGCTGCGCGGACTATATCAAAACTGTTTACGGGCTTGGCTATAAATTTACGGCATGAGGCTGCTCAATTTCAGTTTGCGGAACTTTCTGCTCTATTCCTTTATACTCGTATTGGTTACTATTCCTATATCTTTTGTGGCGATCCATACCATACTGGAGGATGAAGTGGATGAAACCCTGCTCGCGCAACACGATCAGTTTGTAAAGCACATCAGGAGTTTTGAATATCTCGATGATCTTGAGTTTGACCTGGAGGTATTCGAGCAACTTTCGTATGATGTTGACATTGTACAGGATTCTTTTCCCCGATCGGGTATACAATATAGCACGGTCTTTATTTATGATAGTCTAGACCAGGAAACAAAACCGTATCGCGAGCTGCGGTCGAGCATTATTGTAAAGGGACATCCGTACCTGCTCACAACGCGGTTATCGTTACTGGAAAATGACGACCTGGTAACTGCAATCGTCACAGTTGTGGTGGCGCTGCTGGTGCTGCTTACCATTGGCATGATTCTGATCAACAGCTCGCTTTCACAACGTATATGGCAGCCGTTCTATAAAACACTGAACCGGTTGAAGGCATACGAACTCGACAAGAATGAATCATTTGAATTTGAGCAAACCGAGATCATCGAGTTTGATGACCTGAACAATGCAGTGCGGCAATTGACCGATCGTAACAAGCAGGTGTTTATACAACAGAAAGAATTTATAGAGAATGCATCGCACGAACTGCAAACACCGCTGGCCATTTTCCAGGTAAAGCTGGATGCTTTGATGCAGAGCAGACAGTTAACAGAAGAGCAGGCGGGGTTGGTAAAAGATATGCTGGAAACAAACCAGCGACTGTCGCGCCTCAATAAAAACCTGTTATTGTTATCGAAGATTGAGAACGATCAGTTCCAGGAACGTGAACAGGTAGACCTGAAGCCGATCCTGCTCAAACAACTGGAAAACTTTAGTCTGCTCACCTCCAACATGGCCGTGCACGCCCGGCATGATATCAGCGCATGTACTATATATGCGAACCGTATACTTACCGAGGTGTTAATCACCAACCTCGTAGGCAACGCGTATCAACATACACACGATGAAGGCGAAGTGATCGTACAACTTGCTGCCGACCGCCTCACGGTAGCCAACACCGGTAAACCATTAACGATAGCACCAGACCGTATATTCGAGCGATTCAATAAAGCGAGTAAACCCGGTAAAGGAGTAGGGCTGGGGTTGGCCATTGTAAAACAGATATGCGACCATGCCGGGCATACTGTGCAGTATACCTATACTGATAATCGCCATTACTTCACGGTATATTTCAACGATCAGATCAAATCTTCGCGCTGAAAGCGTTCATGCAGTTTTTGAAAAGCCTTGATGGCATCGAAGTCTTCTGCCGTAAAAGAAGAAGTTTGTTTATCGTTCCATAAAGCATCGATCCTTGATTTGAGCGCCGGGTTTGCTGCCCAGATTGAATCAAGTTGTGCCATATCCTGCTCGGTTGTCTCAGCATGCAGATACCGGCTAATAAGAGACCAATCGTGCTCGCTCAGTCTTTTCATCGAAGCTGTATACTGTGAAAAGACGAATATAGTCTGGATTACCCTGATTCAGGAATGTACTATAGCTCTCTTTTCTCAGGGGCATGGTTGGATTTATGTTGTAGTATGCAACGAACCACGCAGGTGCTTGAGCGCGCGACTCATTTGAGTCTCTACCGTTTTAATGCTGATATTAAGTGTGCTGGCAATCTCTTTATACTTGAAACCATGTTCGCGGCTCATTTCAAAAATCAGCCTGCACTGTCGTGGTAATTTTGCTACCGATCTCTCTACATGACGATTGAACTCCTGCTGGATAAGAAGCTCCTGGCTGTTGGCAGCTTCGGTAGCTACCTGCGTAGCTTCTTCCAGATTGCACCACGTTGTTTTCCTGATCTTGCGCAGATGGTCAAAGGCGCGGTTTCGTACGGCCGTGAAGAGATACGCTTTCGGCGAGGTGACTTCAATCTGCTGGCGGTTCTTCCAGATAGTATAGAATACATCGCTCACCAGTTCTTCCGCTACTTCTTTTACCTGCACAAACTTTACGCAGAACAGGCAAAGTGGCGTATACATGCCGTTGAACAGTTTCTGAAAGGCCTGGTAATCATTCTCCCGCAGCACACGCTCCATTAACACATCAATATCAAAGTGCCGGAATGAATTTCCCGGGAACTGAATCGCTTGCCTGACATCCGGCACTGTGTTGGCTAAAGGCTTATCCATGTTACGAAACCGATTGATTATTCTAATTTTTCACTTTTTTTCAAGCTTTCCTGCGTGATAATGCATAAAATCGAAAATATTTTTGCGATACCGTTCCCGGGAACGGGCACGAAAAGTAATTACCTTTAACCCTCTGACCAGGTGCCTATATGCAAAAGAAAGTTATCACCATCAAAGACATCGCCCGCATGCTGGGCATTTCAAAATCAACCGTATCGCGTGCCCTCGCCGGGCGCACAGATATACACCCGGAAACCAAGAAGAAAGTTATTGAGCTGGCTGCTCAACTGCAGTATGAGCCCAACACACTTGCCATTAACCTGAAGCAGCAGAGAACCAATACCATTGGTGTGATTGTGCCCGAAACGATTAACCGCTTTTTTGCACGTGCCGTGGGTGGCATTCAGAAACAGGCTGAGATGGCGGGAATGAATGTGATGATCTGCCAATCGAACGAATCCTATATATCAGAAAAGAAGAACATTCAATCGCTGGTATCAAGTCGTGTGGATGGAATCATTGTGTCGATCTCTACGGAGACTGATCGTTCTGATCACTTTACGGCACTTACCGAAAAAGGTATACCGCTGGTATTCTTCGATCGTGTGTTCGAAGATGTAGAGGCTTCACAGGTTGTTACAAATAATTATGAAGTGGCCATGGAGGGCACTGAACATTTGATCGGGCAAGGTTGCCAGCGCATCGCGTTCGTTGCAGGGCCTGAACATTTGCAAAACAGTCGCGGCCGTTTGAATGGCTACCTCGATGCATTGCGCAAGCATAATCTGCAGATAAAAGATTCCTACATTGTGCATGCATATTATGGCAGCGACAAAGTGGAGGAATACACGCGTTATCTGTTGAACCTGCCGCAACGTCCGGACGCTATATTTGCTATTAACGATTATGCAGCCATTGAGATGATGCACATGATGAAGAAGACCGGATTGCGTATTCCGCACGATGTAGCAGTACTCGGTTTCAACAACGAAAATTTGTGTCGCTTTACGGAGCCCTCGCTCAGCAGCATCGATCACCCGGCCCACGACATTGGTGTGAGCGCTGCCGAAATTCTGATCAATCACATCCGTCACCAGGATATGAAACCAGAGAAGCGTGTTGTAAAGAGCAAGCTCGTAATACGCGAATCGACACAAATAAAATAATTGTATCTTGAATGATTTAATGCCCCAAACGATGGATGGAATTAGCATCGCTGCGCAGTTGAACAATCCCCGCACGGTTCGGGCCTGGTATATGTACGATTGGGCCAACTCGGTTTATTCACTGGTTATTACCACCGCTATTTTTCCGATATACTATAAAGCGGTAGCGGTTACAAACGGCAGCGACCAGGTGCAGTTTCTTGGGTACACGGTGCAGAACTCGGTGCTATACTCCTATGCGTTGTCGTTTTCGTTTCTGGTGGTAGCGGCTATTCTTCCGTTGCTCTCCGGTGCTGCCGATTATACCGGCAAGAAGAAAACATTTATGAAAGTATTTGTGTGGCTCGGCAGCTTGTCGTGCATGGGCCTATATTTCTTTGACGGCATCGACAGACTGACGTGGGGTATCGGTTGCTCGATACTGGCCAGTATAGGATACTCCGGAAGTCTTGTTTTTTACGATGCCTTTCTGCCGGAGATTGTGAGTAAAGACCGGTATGATGCTACGAGTGCGCGTGGTTATTCGATGGGATACTACGGCAGCGTTATACTGATGGTGATCTGTACGGTGATGATTCTGAATTACGAACCTTTCGGTTTTGCAAATGATGGTGAAGCTACACGCTTTTCATTTTTACTGGTAGGTGTGTGGTGGATTGGCTTCTCGATGATACCCTTCGCTATACTTCCTGAAAATCCGTATGGCAGAAAACCCACCGGCAATATCTGGACAAAAGGATATGAAGAGCTGCGCACGGTATGGCGGAGTTTGAAAAGCATGCCCGACCTGAAACGATATCTGGCAGCATTCTTTTTCTATAACATGGGTGTGCAAACCGTAATGTATCTGGCCACGCTGTTTGGCACCGATGTATTGCATTTGGAAACCGGAAGCCTGATTGCCACAGTAGTCATTATACAATTGGTAGGATCTGTTGGTGCATGGCTCTTTGCCAGACTTTCGCAGGCGCGTGGAAACCGGTATGCATTAAGCACAATGATTGTTATATGGATCGGTATATGTATAGGTGCTTATTTTACCGAAACAGCCTACCAGTTTTACGCACTGGCCTTTGTAGTAGGCATGGTGATGGGGGGTATACAATCGCTGTCGCGGGCCACCTATTCGAAGCTGATGCCTCGCGATACAGATGATCACGCATCGTACTTCAGCTTCTATGATGTTACGTATAACCTCTCTATTGTGCTGGGCACGTTCTCGTATGGTTTCATTGATCATATAACCGGCAGCATGCGCTACAGTGCGCTCGCGCTCGGACTATATTTTATTATCGGAATGGCGATATTGTTTACCGTGAAATCCGCTGAGATCCGGAAGCAGCGTGTATAACACTTGACTTCCGGTTGCAGAATATATAGGAGGGATAGCTTAGTATTGCAGGTGCTTTACCGTAACACCATTGTTGATGAGCTGACGAAGTGAATCTATACCAATGCGAAGATGAAGCTCAACGAATTGCCGGGTTACTGATTGATCGCTTACTTCTGTTTTCACGCCTTCCGGCACCATCGGTTGGTCGGACACGAGCAACAAAGCTCCGGCAGGAATTTTATTATAGAATGCTGTGCTAAAGATCGTAGCCGTCTCCATGTCGATGGCTTGTGCGCGAATCTTGCGCAGGTATTCTTTGAATTCTTCATCCCATTCCCATACTCTTCGGTTGGTAGTATATACCGTACCGGTCCAGTAGTCCTGCTTGTAATCGCGGATGGTAGTGGAGATCGCTTTTTGCAACGCGAAGGAAGGTAACGCGGGTACTTCAGCCGGGAAGTAATCGTTGGATGTACCCTCACCGCGGATAGCAGCAATGGGCAGGATCAGATCACCAATATCATTTTTCTTTTTCAGTCCGCCACATTTGCCCAGGAAGAGTGCAGCTTTCGGCTGAATGGCACTCAGGCAATCCATTACTGTAGCAGCATTGGGGCTGCCCATACCGAAGTTGATGATCGTGATGCCTTCTGCAGTAGCACTGCGCATGGCGCGATCCTGGCCAATCACTTCCGTGTTGTGCCATTCGGCAAACATTTTCACATAATTATCAAAGTTGGTCAGCAGGATATACTCTCCAAACTGGTTGAGTGCCTGACCTGTGTAACGAGGAAGCCAGTTCTCTACTATTTCTTGTTTTGTTTTCATAATTCTAAAAATACCAAATCATTCGCGATTGCGTGTGATATATAGTTTATTTTTGGATGACCTCTGTTCCACTCACACTATATTCATTCATGCTATCTCTTGAGTAACAAACGTTTCTGAAGAAATTGTAGTTTCTTTGCTGCATGATCCAACTCAACCTTCCACCGTTTGACTACCAGGTGACGAAAGCCGATGGCAAGCTGTGGATCTTTGATATACTTCGTAAAAAGCGTTTGGTGCTTACACCGGAAGAGTGGGTGCGCCAGCATTTCATTCACTACCTTATCCAGGTGTTGAAGTACCCGCGTTCGCTCATTAAAGTAGAAGGAGGATTATCGTATAACCAGCTTTCCAAACGCTCCGATATTGTAGTGTTCAATCGCACGGGCAACCCGTGGATGGTGATCGAATGCAAGGCGCCTGATATAGCCATCAGCCAGCAAACGCTGCACCAGGCAGCCACTTATAATGCTACCTTAAAGGCCGACTTCCTTGTTGTAACCAATGGATTGAATCATTTTTATTTCCGCACCGATTGGAGTGCCAACACAACAGAAGCTCTGCCGGCTATGCCTGTGTTCGAATAAAAAAGGCCATCCCAACGGACGGCCTTTCGTATTGTAATACGGTATAGCTTAAGGATGCTCTGCTACAACCACTTTCTTCCGGATCAATTCTCCGTTCGCAGCTTTTACCTGAAGTATATAAATACCGGCTGCATACCATGTAGTGTTAATGCTCTTGGTTTTTTCACCTGCAGCAAAATTACCGGTATATACTTCACGACCGAAACCATCCATCAGATTTATCGGCATGGTATATCGTGCTGCTTCCGGCAGTTGAATGTTTACGGTGCCGCGTGCCGGGTTGGGATAGATTGCGATCTGCGAAGCGAGTCCATGCTCAGTACCGGTTACCAATTCAGGTTCAACGGTAGCATCAACGATCTTCGACTGGTGAACAGTTTTGTTACCGCCTTCGATGCTTTGAACAAAGATTACGATAGCACCATTGCCGCTGGTAAGCAGATCGCGATTGCTCCACACAACCTCATCCAGGGCCACCGTTTCGCCAGGAGCTATATCCTGTGTCAGTTTTACTCCGGCTGCCGTGGGCAGTAATTCTTTGGTTACGAATTTAAACTCTGTGTCACCATTGCTGCCCAGGTATGCAGCATCCGTAATTGTTTTTTCAACAACTGCTGTAAATACATTTACACCCGCTGCAGTAAATGTAGTGCTGGAAGAGTTGGTAAGCGATGTATGGATGCGAACCACATCACCATCTTTCACCAGATTAACGATGATGCGAAGTGGAGACGGTGTCAATACACGGTCGTTGTATAATTGCGTAAGCTCGCCCAGCGTGTTTACAATCGTACCATCGATGGCAAACTCCGGTGCAGCGGTTATACCATAGAAGGCCGCGCGTGAGTTATTGATTTCCACGTTTGCTTTGTTGAGTGGATCTTCCCCCGGGAACGAAGTATGGTATTCAGTCTTGGCAATCTCGGGAGAGTTTGACGAGAAATTGCTGAACATATCGTTGTGAAGCCTGGTGTTTGCACCAGACGCTGTGTTCGAGTTGGTGAAGTTTTCCAGCAACACGGTGCGCGTACGTTCGCCGATAAATATATTATCGAAGGCAAAGCCGCCTCTTCTGGGTTGATTGCTGGCAAAGGCAATTCTGAAAACAATGTTCGATTTACCGATCAGGTTATCCAGTTTAAAAGTGGCACGTTTCCACTTGCCATATATACCCGTCCAGCCCACATCGTTGGCGGATTGATTACCGGGACTGCTGGAAATACCGCTTTCATCGTACCAGTTAGAACCCTGACCGGGTTGGCCGATTACGATCCAGTTGTTATCATTCTCAATGTTACCGTTCTCATTATACTGAAGCACGGCACCATCATTACCAGCCGGTGTATCCGACCAAATGTCTAACGAAATGATAGGCTTGAGCGACTGGGTGAAATCGAAACACTGGCTCAACACCCATGATTGTTCACCATTGTTACTGATGCCGCTCAGGTTTGTATCCCAAAGATTACCATGGTTGTTGGCAGGATCACTGTCTGCAGGATCGCCCCACGCCCACGATGAGTTGGTTCCCCCGGCAATCCATCCGTCAGTACCTGACTCAAATCCTTGTGTATAGGAGTTGTCTTCGGTAATGGCCGGATAAGAAGGAACAATATATACCGGCTTCTGTACTGTATCTTTACAGTTGGCCACCGTGGTTACAATCAGCTGAACAGAGTCTGTTCCTACGGAAGCATAACTGACCACGGGTGTTTTTCCACCGGTTGCTGTGCCAATGGTGAGCAAGTTATTCTTTGCAAAGTTCCAGGTATACGACTGAATATCGGCTGCAGGAATGTTGGCTGTAACAGCCAGGAAGTTTGTGTTCGAACCGGAGGTGGCATCGTAGCATACATTTGCCCATCCGAAATTGGAAACAGGATTGGGGTTTACCGTAACGGAAATCTGTGGCGGTGTTACCGTACAACCATCAGAAGTTGTCATGGTGTATGTCATCAGGAAGTTTCCAAGTCCATTGAAAGTATGATTAGGACTGAAGTACGTTCCGGTAGTCCTTCCTGAATTTGTTCCGGCTGGAACAGAACCGCTACCGGCTACGAGTGAAGCACCATCTCCGAATATCCAGCTTGTGGAGGCAATGGTAGTAGGAGAGCCGTTGGGAACAATGACCGAGTTATTGGTGATTGCTACTGGCAATCCGTTACAAGCTGTGCCAATGGAAACCGAAGGATTGATCGTTGGCAGCAGCGTTATGCCGAGGTCTTTTGAATTGGAACAGGCTGTAGAAGGATTCTGGTATACCAGGTGAAGATTGTATGTGCCCGGAGAAAGTATTGCCGGATTGAGCTGCACAGTTCCTGCCGGCGGGTTGGGAACCAGCGCAGAGCCAATACCTCCTGAACCAGACCATGTTCCGTTGGGAGCTGGCAGGCCCGCATCGCGTGCTTCGAAAATTACAGGACCTCCGGTAATACAGATCTTGTTCACATCCGTGATGGACGCCAATATTTCGAGGCTCGGTAGTGGTTTAACCGTAATGGTGATCTTGGTAGATGCACCTTCACAACCACTTATTGTTTGTGTAGCCAGGAATGAGTAGGTGCCTGCTACCGTATTATCGATACCCAATGCCGCGGCAGTCGGGTTACTGGTTTGTATAATGAATGCCGAAGTGTTGGCATTATACCATCTCACATTGGTACCTGTTACAACCAGGTCGCTGTTGGGTATAGTTTGATTTACACAATACTCTTTGCTGAAGTCAGCAACCGGGGCCGCAGGGCTGGAGTTTACTACTACAGTAAGTTGCCGCGGAGCTTGCGTGCTCTCACATCCATCGATCATGCGTGTAACATAAAAATTGGATGTACCTGCGATCAGGTTACTCACTGGCGGTGTAAACGTTTCTCCCGAGCCAACCACGTTGGTAGGCGGATTATTCGAGTACCAGGTATAGGTTGTACCTGCAACCGTAGCGGCCGTAAAATCGGGTACAGCTGTGCCCTGGCAAATTTGTACCGAGGTTCCCGGGCTGATGTTGCCCACAGGAACGATCGTAGGTCGGGCACTCACCTTGATGGTTACAGGTAAAGATGTGTTGCTACAGCCTGTGGCCGGATCGGTATAGGTATAGGTTACATCGAAAGTCTTCGGTGTTCCCGCAGAAACACCTGTTACATTCGATGGATTGAACGTCCACACAATCGGGTTACCGCCCGAGGTAATGGAAGTCTGCTGGCTATTCGTAGCTGTAAAAAAGTCGTTGGCTGTATTATTCGAGTTGGCCGGAGAGCCCGTAAAGATCACAGGCGGTTCATCTGCGCAGTAAGCTGTTTTCGTTATTGGAAAAGTTACTGTAGGAGCAAGCCTGATCTGAACGAACTGCCATTCTACGGCGGTTAGTGTAGTAAGCACGGTATGGCGTACTACAAATCCGATCCATATACCATACAGTCCATACGTTGTCTGTGTACTGGAATACACGGCCTGGTAGGTAGGTTCTTTCGGATCAAAAATATTAACGGCAGGGGATGTCATATCGGTTTGCCCTGCGCCCGCATAATTATAGTATACAAACTTTTCGAAAGCATAGCCCGGATATCGCGATGATATATAGGCTGGACTTACGGAAAGCGGGGGAGAAGCATTATCGTTGTTACAATATTGCAAATTCAGGTTGGTGATGTTGGTTACATATACTTCGAACGTCTTGGTATAGGTAAATGAACATTGCTGAGCAGTTGCATCGGTATAAGTATAGGTAATTGGATAGTTACCGGCCGATAATGTAGAAGGGTTGAAGCGATATTCACCGCTGGTGAATGTAACACCCGATCCGCTGAATACACCGCCTGCAGGCGAACCATCCAATCGAACGGAAGCAGAATTTTTATTGAAGCGGGTTTCATTGGGGTTTACCAACGCATCGCCCGATACGGTAAATCCAAGCGTGGCAGGGGGAGTGCCCAGTGCAGCGGTTACAGTTCCATGCACGGTTCCCACCGGGTCTCCGGCAACAGAAGCCGTTCCACCGATGCGTATAATCGATGTAGTGCCGGGGGCTGTATTACCCGGATAACGTACTTTCAATCCTGAAATCGTAATGGAGTTTACATGCGATGTTCCGTTCACATTATAGGTGAACTGCACCAGGTTCGATCCGGGATAGCTCAGCGTTGACATGCCGGTTATATCCGATCCTGTGCCGGTTACTAGAGGAGCAGTTGTCACGGACTGATCGAATGCAAATCCACTGGGAAGTGATAACGAGAATGACACGTTGCCACTGCCCGAGAAATCGCTGGGGTCTGTTTCTGTAATAACAATGTTACCGAGTGCCTGGTATGAACCTCCATAGCAGAGATTCAGCGTAGCAGGCTTGGTAACAGTAACACCGGCGCTGGTAATGTTTACTGTAGCGGTACCATCAGAAAGATTATCGAGGTATGCGCCATCGGATGCTGTGAGTGTATAGGTACCCGCCTTGTCAATCTGTAGTTGTGTCCAGGTATAAGTTCCGGAAGCCAGGAAAGGTGTTAACGTTTGAGCGCCCGCAGTCATGTTTCCGGAAGCCGGTGATTTTGATAAAGCAATTTGTCCCGCATAGTCCAGGTCAGTGTTGCCTTTTGAGTCTACACCTTTAACGGTAAGGCTGAAGTTTGTACTGGTGGGTGTATCCGGAGGGTTGGCAGAAAACGCAAGCAGTGTTGCATCAACATCGATCAAATTGGTGGGTGCAGCGCTTGTTGATGAAGCGCCTCCTGCATTGGCAGCAGTAAAAGCAGAACCAGCACCCACAGAGTTTCCGGCTACAGCATTGGTTATAGTTACGTGTACCGGCTGATTGTCAATAACGGTGCCTTGAAAGGTAGCCCGTATGGTAAAACTCTTTGTGCCACCATCACTTGCTGACAATAAGTACGTTGACAGGTCGAATGTTACCGTAGAACCGGAAACGGTTTGCTCGGTTCCGGCTATTTCTGAACTGCCATCGTAGAGTGCCACTCTCCTGACAAAGGAGCTGTTGGTAAGTTGCACGGTAAGCGATGTCAATCGGGTGCCTACATTATCAGCATCGCTTGTAGCACCACCATCGCGAATCTGGAAGGTAGCGAGACTTAAGCTGTTGCTGCCATCATCGTTCATCGTGGTGCTTTGTTTGGTGCGATAGTCCAGGGCAGCCGTTGTTCCTCCGTTAAGAATAATATCAGAAGCGCCTGAGAAAGTAATATCATCATCTACCGTAAAACCACCACTGGTTTTATAGTTATACGTTTCCGCATCCGTTGTATTCCAGTTGAAAGGTACTACAGCATAGAAATAGTCCGTGCCGGCACTTAATCCTGTATCATTAAAAGATGTAGTGACACCGTTGGTGATGATTGTTACCAATGTACTTGCTCCGAGCGACAGAGACGCAGGAGCAACACCGTCTTGCACGCTTGATGTTGCCGGGGCAGAACCGATTCTGCGCAAAATGATATACCCGTTGGTGTTGGATAATGTAGTAAATGCCGGGAAGGTGAGGTTTATCTGACTGCTGCTAACGGTTGTAGCGAGTACGGTTGCAGGTTGTGCACCGGGCACTGGAGACAATGTAAAGAACGATGCCTCTGGCGAAAGACCGGTACCCGCTGCGCTGGTGGCGTAGGCCGCATAGTATATTTTAGTTCCTGAAGGGAATCCTGTACGAGCTTGTGTAAAGGTACTGACTGACGTGCCGCCTTCAGCCACAGCGTTGTCGGTAGCGGTTACACCGGCACTTGTTTTCCAAACGGTACCACGCGCAGTTAGAGTGTTACCATTGTTGGAAGTAACGGTACCTCCCAGCGTGGCAATGTTTTCGTCAATGGCTGTTGCTGTAGGGGTGGTTACAGTAGGAACTTTGGTAGAGGCTGTAATCGTGGGTACGCCCGCTGAGGTTTTGAAATCAGGATCGGGTGCACCACCGGTTTTATACGGATAGATTACAAATTCAAAATCAGTTTGAGTCGGCAGGCCTGTGAAGGTATAGGTAGTAGTGGCTGCCGTTACGTTCTGCGCTCCCAGATTGTCGCTTAAATTAGAATCGTCTGCTACGGCTGTGCCATCAGCAGGTGTGCTGAAGGTACCGGCAGGTACTGTTCGGATGAGTATAAGATAGTTGCTGGGCAGGTTGGGGCCGGTTGAGCCCGTCCACGTAAGTTTAATGGAAGTGCCACTTTGTGTAGCCGCAGTGAACGCTGTCGGGTAGTTAGACGGTTCTTGCGCCCATGCGGTGAGCGCCAGAGCCGATAGCGTGCAGACGAATATAATTTTACGGGTAAAATTATTCATAACTTGAATAACAGGTTAAGTAGAAATAAAGCCGGTTTTGGAAATAAAGGGTATATCTATAGTTTATCTGTAATGACGATGAGCTGGTCAGTCCATCAGCTCGCCATTCTTATCAGTCTTCATTATAAAGATGGATGACAGGCCGGATACATCATTCGATCCGCAGATCAACAAGCCACCATCGGCTGTTTCGCGAATGCTGGCCACGGTTTCATTGCCGGAACCACCGTATGTTTTATTCCAGATTATATTCCCCTGGCTATCGATCTTTACCAGGAATATATCTTTGCCGCCATGGCCACGGTTCAGTGTTGTCAGCATAGAACCGGCCAGTATAAATCCGCCATCGCTGGTGGCTATCAGGGCATCACCCGAATCATCGCTCGCGGATTGTCCGGCCGATACAGCCTGGTTTCCAAGCGAAAGCTCACCATCAAAATAGCGCTCACTTCCTTCAATCACATTGCCAAATTGATTCACCCGGAGGAAGAACATGTTACTGTTGGTTCCCGTAGGCGCTGCATACGTGCCGATTACACCGAAGCCCAGGGCCGGAAAAGCCGATGGCTGCATATCGTTCGCATACAATTGCTGGTCGGTTTGCTCTCCGAATTGAGAGAAGTTTTCGAATGTAGAATTCTCCTGTATATACGGTATGCCCAGGTAAGAGCGTGAGAAATTCTGGTTCTCTTTCAGTAATGCGCTGGCCCAAATGATTTTACCGGTAGGAGCAACGTGTACTGACTTTGAGTTTATATAATCACGATCCAATACATCGTAGGTTTGATTCCAGACTGTATCGAGCGAATTGGCATCCAATGCAGAAAGATAAGGATGTTCGGTGGTAGCAACGCCGGCTGCTTTGAAGGAGCCTAATACAATGATCTGGCCCTGGTCGTTAACGGTAATAGCCCCGCCATGAATATCGGTGACATTCGTGGTGTTCTTACGATCTGCAATTACCAGTTTATTCACAATGCTTCCGGTTTTGTTAAGCTTGAACAAACGGGCTGAATACACCACCAGATCATATACAGAAACATCGCCCGATTCAAGGTTTGATTTTATACTATCACCAATAACGTAGTAACCGTCTGACGTTACCATGAGGCCTTTAGACGTTCCTCCGGTCAACACAACGTCATCGGCAATCTTTTTACCTGTAAAATCGGTGTGAATTACCAGGCTGTTCTGGCTGCCGTTGGCCAGCAGCTCGTTTCCGAGAATGATGTAACCATCCTCTACCGGTTCGGCACTTACACCATATAAGTTGTGGGGCGCTTCGTAGAAGTGAAGGAATGAATTCCGGTCTTCCGGTTTTGCATCTTCAATATTGTTACATGCCCAGCAACTCAACACGATCAGCCCTGCAAGAGAAATTCGTACGCTCATTTTCTTTTATTCAGTTTTTTAGGGTTGAAGATGTTATGAACATATCCGGCAGTAACGGAAAGTGAATTGAGCTTGTAAATGCTGTCGGCATAGCCGTATTCAAAAGGGAGGCTGCTGTCTATTCCGTATCCGGCTTTTACTGAATTTACTTTGGTAATGCCATAGAGGAAACGCACTTCGGTAATGATAAAGCCACCGCCCAGTTTAAATTGTGCTCCGGCAGAAATGATGGCGCTCACGTTGAACTTCTCGCGGTTCAGTTTCATGTCGAACGATTTTTCTTCAATGAACTGATAGCCTTTGCGTGTTCTGCTTCCGGTGAGCGAGGAGGCCAGTAAATAATCGCCCTCAACACCTACTGCTACATAAGGCTTGAAACTGAGCGATGTAAATTGATAGCGGAGACTTACCGGCAACGTGAGCCAGTTCTGAGTCTCCACTGCAGCGGTGGTGAATGTAGTGTCAGTAAATTCTACCTTGTTGGTATATTCGAATTTACGCTGTACAAAGCCCAGCTCCGGGTTTAGCGACAGGTGGTCTGTGAGGGGAACTTCGCTGGTAAGGTGAACCTGGATACCGATCTTCGAAGCATATTTACTCTTGCCGTCATTGGCCTTTACTGCGGCTACAACGTTCGGGCTGGTTGCATTTACACCAATTCGGCCACCGATGCGGTAGATCGGTTTGGTGCGGAATGTATTATACAAAGCGATAAACTCCGCAGGGTCTGTTGTGCGGTTAATCTCAAAGTAGTGATCCGTGCGCAGCAGGTTTAGCATTGCTTCGTCTGCTTTCTCAGGTTCTTCCAGGTATATATAGGAAAGACACAGCAATTTATACGCTTCCACTTTCTCTTGTTGCGAGAAGCCGCTGGCCAAACATTTCTCCAGCAACGTGGGTATTTCATGCAGGCGGCCTTGCTCGTATGTAGAGCGGGCCAGGCGCAGTGTCTGCGCACAGGATGCCAGCTGTGCGAAACTCTTGCCTGCTACTATGGTCAGTATAAAAAAGGGTAGAAATCTCTTCATGTCTATAGGTCAGGATCAATGGTTGTTCGGCGGCAACGCAGCACAGGTAGATTCGTAAGTCAAGTCATCTCCGACAAATATTTCCCATTCGTCTTTGCTGATGTTCCGCTTCACTTTATCGCACAGAATTGTTGACATTACCGGTATTTTGGTTGGCCACGCGTGGATGGTATGTTCTATACCTTTCACCGTCTCAACCGAGCTGTGTACGCTTGCCAGAAGTTGTTCATCATCCGGAGTAAAGGCCACGCTCCACACCCAGTCGCTGTGGTCGCTCAACACGATCGGCTGCTCTTTCAGGCGGTTAATGTTCCAGAGGCGAACCGTCTTGTCTTTGCTGGCCGTAGCCATGAAAGTACCGGCATGATTGAAACGTATTTGTTCAATGGATGACGTGTGACCCGAAAGTACGCGTACTACTATATTGTTTTGCACATCGAAAATCTTTACCAGGCCGGCGTTGTCGCCCACTACAATTCTTCTTCCTTCTGGGGAGAAGGTTACTGACGTGAGGTGCATGCCGAGGTCTTTTATTTCGGATACAGCAAAGTTGTTCTTCACATCCCAAATGAACAGGCTGCCGTTTTCACCCGCACCGGCCAGCTTGCTGCCGTCAGCACTCAGGTTTATGGCGTTGATCTTTACCGGTGAGCTGATCACTTCGCGGCTTGTGCTCAGGTCAGAGTAACGTATGCTCTTTCCCGAGTTATCGCGTGCAAAGAATCCTTTGCTGTCGGGTGTAAAGTTCAGGTTCTCGATGGCATAGGTATAGCCCTCAATCCGTTTCGGTGCTGCCGACATGTTATTGAGGTTATACAACTCAACGTAGTTACGCTTTTCGTTTTGTGTATTAAGACCTGCCGCTGCCAGCCAGTTTCCATCCGGGCTTACATCGAGTGAGTAGTACTGATAGTTGGTTTGGTTCACCAGCATCTCAGATTTCCACTGGTTGCCTTGTTCGCTCCAGCGAATGATGCGGCCATCACTTCCTGCAGAGTATATATTGTTGCTCGATACGCGTGTTACCAGCGCACGGGCAGCACCGCGTTCGTGTGCTTCCAGGCTCTTGGTAAGCGGATGCTCCTGTTTCTTCAGAGCGAAATACAGGCCGTTGTATATATCATTGTCGTATACATAACCTTCATGCTCGGAGTTGAACTTGAAAGCCTGCTGTGCAATAAGGGCCTGCTGTTCGGGGTCGTTCAATTCTTTCGACTTCACGGCCATGGCCTTTGCCTGCGCGATATAGCGCTGACGCAATGCTTCTGCCGCATTTTTGATCGCGATCAGCTCCTGCTCCTTGGCAAGCTTCTCGTTGGTTTGTGCACGCTGCGCGTTTACGCGGGCTTCTTCTGCATTTCTGCGAGCCTCGGCAGCATTGCGCTTGGCGAGCTCTGCATTTTGAATCGCTTCCTGCTCAGCAGCCTGTGCCAGCTCGCGTTGCTTGGCTTCTGCTTCTTTAGCAGCAAGAGCTGTAGCCGTTGCCTTTTCTGCTTCAATACGTTTTTCATCAGCTATCTTCTCGGCCCTGCGCGCTGCCTCCGCATTTTTCTCGGCCTGCAGGCGCTGCTTGTCAGCTTCTGATTTTTGTACAAAGGCATACATGAGGAACAAGAGACAGATTACCACCGCAGTACCCAATACAAGGGCTACTATACGGGCGCGTTTCAGTTTACGCTTCTGCTCAAGTTCTTTTATACGTTGCTCGGTCTCCCATTCCTTCTTTGAATATTCAAGGAAGATCATGGTACGCTCGAAAGCCGGATTATAGCGCTGGCCCCATACGAGGGTAGGCTTGTGCTTGGCCTGCCAGTTCAATGCAAGTTGTAAATCCGGTGGACGCCACAAGCCGGCTTTGCCTACCTGGTGCATGGCAGCCGCTTCGGCAAGGCGGGTATACATTTGCACCGCGTCTGCTTCATCGTCAACCCAGTTCTTTAATCGTACCCATATGCGCATGAGGCTTTCATGCGATATATCGACCATGGATTTTGAGGTGATGGCCGATCCGAAGGCTGGAGTCAATAAGGAACGTCCCTGCTCGCGGAACAGATCGATCACTGCGATTACATCCTGTTCCGATACATCCGCTATAGAAGCAATTTCACTGAGTCGTGTAGGTCTGCGTATACCAAAGTTCTCACCGCGTTTTTCGGTGATGGCTTTGAACAGCATTTCGCAGATGCGTTTCTGGTCTTCATCCAGTTCATCGTAAGCCTCGTTTGCATGCTGCGACAAGGCTTCCGACATGGTACCAATTGCTTCATAGTGCTTGAGGTCAACCGGCTCGTCTTCATAATCACGATAGGCAGACCAGTAGCTCCATGTTCTCATGAGCGCGTGCTGCAGGATGGGGAGTTGATCAGGATTATCACCCAGGTCATTTAACAACTGCTGCACCAGGCGTGGTGCAATATGCGCTCCGCCTACGGCTACCGGGCCTTCAATCGCTTTGCGTTTCTGGTCCCGCGTCAATTGTGGTATCAGGTAGTGACTATCGTTAATCTTGCGGGTAAGCTCCGGGAATTGGGCGCAATCACCAATGAAATCAGAACGCATGGTGATGGCTACATAGATAGGGGCATCCGGATAGTTAACCGCTTCCATCAGCAGGTTTACAAACGCCAGCGTCTCGTTCACCGAGTTGGCATCCAGGCCTTCTTTGAAGCGGAAGAGCTCTTCAAACTGATCGACCAGTACCAGGTAATTTACATCTGCCTCTTTGCGGGTCTGTTCAATCGCTTCCACCAATCCCAGCGAGCTGCTTCGCAGTAACGTTGAAAAGATGGTGCGCTTGATTCTTTTCTCTTCGGTATCGGCCTCTACATATTCGGGATTATTTTTCAGCAGGGCCTCTGCAAGATTATCGATCGGGCCGGCACCGGGCCGTGTTACCACCACTTCCCAGTTCGGACTTGCATCGGTCAGAAATCCTCCGTACAGAATCGGCATTACACCGCAGTAAATGAATGATGATTTACCGCTTCCGGATGGACCGATTACACCAACAAAACGATTCTTCGAAAGTTTAAGCAGTACCTCGTCACTTTGCCCCTCACGGCCAAAGAAGAGGTGACTCTCTTCAATCTTGAATGGCCGCAAGCCAGGAAAAGGATTCGCGGTTAATGTATCTACATGTACCTCACGCATGGCTAGGCTTTAAATTCTTGTAAAAAATTCTGGAGTGATTCGGTTGCGTTTTGGCTGCCATCAATAACACGCAGGTTCTGACTCCGGTAACTATCTGCATTCACGGCTGTGGTGCCTGCCCCGGTAACAATGGCTTTCGCCACAATAGGTTTCTTGCGCCCGAAACCCGGAGCTTTTAACAAATCCAGTGCCTTCATTCGCACCCATTGCTCATTTACTTTTCCTTTGTAGATAATAGCACCATCGAGGTTGCGCAGATTATCAATATGCTTTTGGCGAAGCTCCAGCAGTTCGCCTTCAAACTCGGGTATCAACACCTCAAAGCCCGAGCGTTGTATCAGCTCAATGAAGGGCTTCGCTTCGTTATGATCAGCTTTATCGTGCATGAAATAGATAGACCGTCCGCGTGTTTCCGTGGATGCACGTTTTTCGCCGGCTTCTTCTAATTCTTCACGCATTATGTTCTTGAAATCTTCCAGCGGAGTTTGCAGAATCTCGGCACCTTCCTGTGCTTCCACATCGCGCTTGATATTTTCAATAAATGACTTCTGGCGTTCACTGGCGTGCGTCAGGTTGGGAGAGATCCAGATGAGGCGTGTAAACTCCTGGCCATTCTCTTTGACCTGTATACTTTTTTCGGCCGCCAGTTTATTCTGTATATCGACAACTGATTTCTCTGAGCCTTCCGGAATTTCTCCGTAAGCACTTCCGATCAGGTGTATCGACAGGCTGGATTCATCCAGGTTCTTGCGCACCAGTCGTTCCAGATCGCCGGCATTGGCTGGCAAAGTCTGGTTCGGCAGAATGTTATAGCCATGCCGTTGCAGTTCGCGCTTGATGATGTTGCGCTGCACAGAAAGATCGTGGCCTGTTTCGGCCAGATATATAGTCTTGCGTTTATAGATTGTTTTTACTTCAGCAGGCGAAGTGCTGTCTTTCAGGAAAAGCAGTATCTCGTAGATATCGTAGGCGAGGTCTACCATCTTCATCCAATACTGGCGTTCTGCTTCTGTACTGAAGTAATCGGTATACTCGCGAATCTCACCGGAGTCCGGATCAAGCTGATACATTTCATAGCCCAGCAGTTCGCGCAGGCGCGGAGGCTGCTCATGCAATGACAGTGGTGTTCTGAATACCTTGAAAACACGATTCCTGTTTTTGGTATTCGATTCAATCGCTTTATAAAATGTTTCAACGTGATCGAGGCAATGCCCGGACTGTATAAAGTCGCGGGAAAGTACAGGCACCAGCACCGCTGCATTATCGAGCTTCGGCGCGGTGATCAGATCGTGTTCTCCCTTCAGAAGTATATTTGGTTTTTCGCCCAACACCTGGGTAAGCATCAGCTCCAGGAATTTCTTGAACTGTGAAACCCAGCCCGGTTCGTTCTTCCCGGTAGTCTCGTTGTCGCGGTCAGCGAAAACGATGAGCACATCTATGTCAAAGGCCATGGGTAAAGTTTAAGGTTATAGTATTTGAGGTTTATGTTCTTCGGTTATATTCTTGATGAGTCCCTGTACGAGCTCGTGGTGATTGGCCATAACGAAATAGAAATCCATCAGGTTGATCTTGAAGACGGCTGCACGTTCAGTCGCTTCCACTTCGTGCACCGGTGCTACGTAGCCATCGGTGAAGAGTTCACCATATATAGCACCCTTCTTTAATTGTATTATCTCGTTGCCATTGTTCTTCAGCTTCACTTCTCCGGAAGCTACGATCAGCATCGGAGTGTTGTGCGGGTCGTTCGGAATCTTGGCCGTTTCGCGCGGATCGAGATCGAGTGGTGTGATCTTATCTGCCAGGTCGCTTAACAGCGAGCCGTGTATATCGCTGAACAGAGCCAGTTGTTTAATGAACATGACAAGCTCGATCCACAGGAAGAAGCCATCGTTCAAACCATCCAGCAGCTGGTTGTTTTCGATCGATGCATCGATAAATTTCTTATCGCGCTCTGGAAGCCGGCTAAGGATAGCATCGTACGTCTTCCGGTCTTTATGATAGATTACCCAGGCTGCCGTCTCCTGCAAAAGCTTGTCGCGGTTGAACATCTGCGCTACAAGCCCGCGGCTGATGCGAAACTCGGGAATGAAAGCAGAGGCATGTATAGCACACGCTTTCGTCCAGCGGTTGTTCAGGTTAAAATCGCGATTCAATATATAGTTGATAACCTGTATGGGATTATAGCTTTCGCGCGGGAAGTGAAGTTGCAAATGCTTTAGCTTTACCGAAGTAGGAGAGTCGTCAAGCAGCGGCAGCAATTTGGGTTTCAACTCCTGGTCAATGAACAGGTCGAGCAGCTCCATCGCGAACGCTATATTATCAGGATCGCGTGTCTCTATATTTTCGCGCACCAGTTGTACCGACTGCGGATCGTACAGGATCGACAGCAGCATATATACCTGGTCGTAATTTTCCACTATTTCTTCGTTCAGTGCCTGGCGCAGGAAAAAGAACTCGTCAGACTCCGGTAATTCTGTAAGCGCCGCCAGATTCCAGATGGCCTTACTGATTTCATTTTCAAGGAGGTTGATTACATCGCGAATCTCTTTTCCGCGTGCCTGGTAATGCTGGTAGCGGAGTGAGTATAGTATTTGTTTTACGATGCGCTTGTCCGGGTAATCTGCTTTCTTCCACTGCAGTTGTAAAGCATAGCGGCCTCCAATGCGGCCCATGATCTGAACAATGCGAAGCATCACTAAATCGCTTTGTCCTGATTTATGGAATGCAGCTTCCAGTGTAGGCAACACCGATTCGCCTACTTCTTTTAAAGCTGCCGCCGCATGATGGCTATACGAAGGAGACCCCAGTAACTCAATGAGCACCGGCCAGGTTTCCTGACGTTTTACTTTGCGTGCTGTGTAGAGTGCTTCATATCGAACTTTCGGATCGGCATCGCGCAGCAATTCCAGCAGTATAAAAATTGTTTTCTGACTAATAAGTTTGCGCAGAAGCTTTGCCGACAGAATGCGATCGGATTGCTTTATCGACTTGCTGAGCTTCAATAATTTTTCAGGAGAGATGGAGAGCAGATCACTGTCTTCCAGTTCGCCATAAGCGCGTTCTGCCAGGGAGCGAATCTCATTTTTATTGCTGTCGGCCTGAAGGCCAAGCGCTTCAATCTTTTCCTGCGCATACTTGCGTATTGCAGGCGAGTCACTGTTTGCCAGCCGCGTAATAGTAGTCTCAAATATAGCGGGTTCCAGTTTTTCCATCAGCGTTAGCCCATAGAGTACTTTGTCCTCTGTAGAGCTGTTGATCTCCTGTTCAAGCACAGTGCTTACGCTATAGCTCTTTTCTGCTGTACCCGATCGTGCCTTGTTCCGCGACAAGGTATCCTGAAGCGTATAGCGATAGTTGGTATGCATGCGGTTGGCTACGATATACCACATAATGAGCAGCGGGAATGTAAAGATGGAGATATAGAGGAGGTCGAACAGTTCTACACGGTTGATGAGAATGATAAGACCACCGGCCAATAAACTGGCGAAGGCAGTAACAAGTCCTTCAATCTTCGTCTGCACATCAATGCGTATGTGGCTTTCAATCGGAAGAAGGTATAGTTTAAAGGTAGGGTTATCGAGTGAGTCTTTGAGTGACCGTATAAAGAGCTTGCTTATAGCGATGATCAGAAAGAAGATTACAAACAGGTTGTTGGCAGGCGAATATCCGAAGATGATACCCAGCACTATTGCACAGATGGTAAAGAAACCAATAAGTATCGGGCTGATCAGCAAAGACACGCGCATACCGTATTCCTGTATAATGCGATCGGTAGCAGCCGTCTGGAAAAGGAAGCTGAATACCACAATGGTCATTTCGAAGTAACTGATGAAACTTCCCAACGAGTCCTGATCTTTAAAGAACAGCGTGGTAACGTTCAGGAATGAATAGTCAACGAAGTTGAGTGCCATCATGGATGCCACCACAAACAGCGACATATAGAGTATATATCGGTTTTGCTTGAAGTCGTTGAAGCGAAGCTTTTGATAGATGGCTTTCTCTTCGGCAAACGTTTTGCCCGTACTTAAATACTTTACGGATAAGAAGAGAAATGTGATGAGGAAGAGTATAACGCTTACCAGCGAAATGGTATAGAGCGACTCGAGCGATATGCCCTTGCTGCCGGCGAAAAATATCTGAGGATTAAGTAATTGAGGGATCGAGAAGAATGCGATAAAAGAAGCAATCAATCCCCCCATATCCACGGTACCTACTAGTCGTTTTGACTGCCGCAGGTTGAACATACGCGTAAACGTAGCCCAGAAAACCAGGTATAATATAAAGGAGAACGGAATGATCTGCGTAAAGCCGAGAAAGAATATGGTCTTTGAATCAGCAAAAAATATTTCACCAAATTCGATAAAGGCAGTAAGGGCCGTTATAACGAGGAGGCTAATGGTTGCCAGTGTAGGGAAGGGAATCCGGTTCTGCAGGAAGTTGTAAAGGATGGTAGCGATGAGCCCGAATGCACCCGATACGAGGAGTGCCATGGGTAAGTCAGCTTTTTCATCGAAATGCTGCAAAAAAAGTGTTTGTGAAGCTACGCTGATGGTGGCCAGAAAAACCCCCATGAAGAAGCTCATAACCAGCAGAAGGCCCACGCGTGTACCTTCACCGCTCTTGACATCCAGTAGTTGTAGTATTTGCGCCTTCATGGCAATTCCCCCGTTAGTCTTAAAATTGGTGATAATCCAAGTAAATTCCTATAAACTGCTTTATTTTTGGCTATTATTGGAGTGTGTGGCGCTATATATGTTGCAAATTCGTACAAAGTACTACCCGAATCCTTTATGCCGGTTCATAAATCTATAGCGGTAGGGCGTTCCGGTACAGGGTTACACAGACTTAGTGTAAGGTACATTGTAAAAAACCATATATAGTCGCGCATAATCTTTGTAGTATTGGGAGCTTAAAATACAGTTAACATATGATGAAGAAGACCATTTACTTGTTGTTGCTCTGCTTACTTTTTGCAACGGCTTCGTTTGCCCAGAACGCCAAAGCATTGGCTGAGGCTGAACGGTATTTCAGTGTTAAAAGTTACGATGCAGCACTTCCCAAATTCCTGGAGGCCATCCAGGCAGGCGAGAAGGATCCTACGGTTCATTACAAGACAGGTGTATGCTATGAGAAATCACCCGAGTTAAGTGAGCAGATCAAGGCTATACCGTATTTTGAGTACGCTATCAAGAATGGCAAAGGCTGGCCAACAACACTGTATTATGAGCTGGGTTCCATCTATCTGAAAGATGAAAACCTGCAGAAAGCCATTGAGAGCTTTACCAAATTCCGCGAGCTTAGCAACAAGGCCGACAAGAAAGCAATGGCACAAGCCGATGATGCCATACAAACCTGCCACAATGCAGTAGCACTGATGTCGGTGCCACGCAACTTCAAGGTAAATTACTTCAATTCTCCGCTGGTAAATACAAAGTATACCGAATACAATCCCATCGTTTCTGCTGACGAAAGCGCTATGGCCTATACAGCACTGCGCCCCAACACTGGCAAGACACGTACGGGCGATAAGTTTATTGAAGAAATCTATATATCGTATAACGACCACGGATCATGGTCAGAGCCAAAAGTTATTCCCATTGCGCACGATTACAACGTAGGGACTGCCGGTATGTCGCCCGATGGACAAAAGATGATTATCTTTATGGGAGGATCAACCGATCCGGGTGGATTATACCAAATTACCAAAACGGGTGATCTGTGGGGCAAGCCTTCGTTGCTCACCCCCAATCTGAATACACCTAAATACCTGGAGTCCACGGCGAGTATTACGCCCGATGGCAAAACCATTTACTTTGCCAGCGATCGCCTGGGCGGCCTGGGCGGGCTTGATATCTATAAGACCACGCTGCAAGCCAATGGTACCTGGAGCAACCCGGTAAATATGGGGGCACCGATCAACTCGAAAGCAAATGAAGACGCTCCGTTTATTCACCCTGATCAGAAGACACTCTTCTTCACTTCAGATGGACACAACTCTATGGGTGGACGCGACATCTTCGTGTCGAAGCTGATAGATAAAACCTGGAGCGCACCGGAGAATATGGGATACCCGGTGAACACGACTGCGAACGATAATTACTTTACGCTGATCGCCGATGGAACCCGCGCGTACTTCTCGTCAGATCGTAAAGGCGGTCAGGGTGGTCAGGATATATACTATATGGATTTGCCTGCGGAATCTGCAAATATTCCGCTTACGATGATCAAAGGAAAAATACTGAATGCTGAAACCGGCAAGCCCATGCCTACCAAGCTGTATGTAATCGATAATAAAACAGATAAGAAGCTTGACTTCGTGTATGACCCTGATCCGGAAACCGGTAACTACCTGGTGATTCTTCCGCCGGCAACCGACTATGATATTGTGATTGAATCAGAAGGATTTCTTCCGTATACCCTCAACGTTAATATACCGAACCAGAGTTATTTCTATGAGCTATACCAGATGATCAACCTGAAAACCATTAAACAGTTTGATGTGGTAGTAGGGCAGGAAGTGCAAGTGAAGAACGCCTTCTATGATACCGACCAGGAAGTAAAAAGCAACCTGCGAAAAACACACGAAGCGAAGCTGGTGCAAACCGGTAACGTAGATGTATATGATATGATGCTCGACCTGATGGCTTCGGGTGATAAAGACGGTATCACTTATCTGACCGACCTGATCCAGATGAAAGACCCGATTGAAGATGTAAACTTCAACGAGAAGGAGAACTCCCGCATCGAAGTGGCTACCCGCACGTATTACTATGACGAAAGCGATGAGAGTAAATTTGAGCAAAAGAAAGTAGACGGCAAGACCATTTTTTCGCTGCCAACCTTTGTGTTTAACGAAGAAGCAAAGAAAACAAAAGAGCAGGTTAACAAGAAATCAAACTTCGATAAAGCAGCACTCACCAAAGCTGCCAAGATATACTTTGACGCCGGCAAGAGCGATCTGAAAGCACAATACAACCCGCAACTGGATGCTATATTAGCCGAGCTCAAAAAGTCTCCGGACCTGGGTGTGGAGATTTTAGGTTTCGCATCGGCTGAAGGTACCGAAGAGCTTAACCGCGAATTGTCTAACAAGCGTGCAATCGCTATTCTTGATTACTTCAACCATAAGGGCATCGTTCGCAGACGCATTGTTGCGAAAGGATACGGTGCCACCAAAGATGTAGCCACTACCAAAGAAGAAGGCAGGCGCGTAGAAGTTCGCGTAGTGGATTTGAACGAGGAGGAGACGAAGAAGTAGAATTGGATTTGAAGATTGTAAAATTGAAAGATTAGAAAATTGTAAAATTAAAATGCCGGGATCGATCCTGGCATTTTAATTATATAGGCAAGAATCTTCTAATCTTACAATCTTCTAATTTTTCAATTTTCTAATCCTAATTCTCCATCCTTCCTGGCAACAACAGAGAACTATCACCATAGCTCAGAAAACGATAATCGTTTGCGAGTGCTTCGTGGTATATATTCTTCCAGTCGTCTCCGACAAAGGCAGCTACCAGGAGTATAAGTGTGGAACCGGGTTGATGAAAATTGGTGATGAGGCCACGGCAAATGCGAAAAGTATAGCCGGGCATAATATAGATGGAGGTTTCTCCCGTGAGGATATCCAACTGCTTTCGCTCCATATAACGGATTACTTCCTGAAGCGCTTCTTCGGTTGACGGAAGCGAAGTATAATTCTGATAGGGATCGTTCTGTTGTATACTGAAGATAGCTTCATGATTTTTTTTCAGCTTTACTCCAAACCAATATATACTTTCCAGCGTGCGCATGGAAGTAGTACCCACCGGGATGATGAAGCGGTTCTTCAGCAGGTTTTCCAGATTGTTTCTGCTGATCAGTACCTGCTCTGTATGCATAGGATGTTCCACTGCATTTTGAACCTTTACTGGTTGAAAGGTTCCGGCACTTACGTGAAGCGTGAGGTAATCGGTTTCAATGCCTTTTGCTTTCAACGTCTGCAATACATTGTTGGTAAAGTGCAGACCCGCCGTTGGTGCTGCTACAGCGCCTTCGTAATGCGCGTATACCGTTTGATAGCGATCGCGGTCCGATACATCGGGTTTGCGTTTCAGATAGGGCGGGAGTGGTGTTTCACCCGAGCGTGAAATGATCTCGGCAAACGATACTCCGGGTGTCCATAGAAATTCTACGAGACCTTCTTCGCGGTTCACCAGGCTTGCTGTTACGGCAAGCGAGCCCAGTTCTTTTTGCAGTGAAGTTCCTTCCGCCCATCGTTTCAGGTTTCCGATGGTGCATTTCCATACACTCTTCTCTTGCGCCTGCATGGCTTCCACCACCAGTGTAGAAGGCGATACAGGATGCAATAAAAATACTTCTATGGTGGCACCTGTGTCTTTTGTGAAGTGAAGGCGGGCAGGTATAACCTTGGTGTCGTTGAAAAACAACGTGGCGTTATGCGGCAGGAAATCTGCCAGTGAGCTGAACTGCTTGTGGGCGATCGAGCCTTTCTGATATACCAGCAGTTTGGATTGATCACGTTGGTCTAACGGATAGAGGGCTATTCGCCCGGCTGGCAACTCGTACGTAAAATCGTTTATGTTCAGTTCCTTCATACGCGCTCAAAGTTAATCCGAAAACAGTATTTTCGTTTTTCAAATTTACTATGGCGTTACAGGCATCGTATCAAAAGAAAGTATTTCAATTCAACTTCAAAGCCCGAACCTCCCGCGGATTGATGCGCGATAAAGTATCCTGGTTCATTGCTGTATGGGATGACGCCAATCCCAACCTAAAAGGCATCGGCGAATGCGGCCCTTTACCCGGCCTCAGCCCGGACGATCGCCCCGATTTTGAGCAGGTATTACAGGATGTATTGAACAAACTCTCATCGCATTCACTTCAACACTTCAACACCTCAACACTTCAACACCTGGTACCCTCCGGTTTTCCCTCTATCATCTTTGGCCTCGAAACTGCCTTGCTCGATTTACAGAACGGAGGCAAGCGTTTGATATTCGATAATGATTTCACGAAGGGTAAATCTATACCCATCAACGGGTTGATCTGGATGGGCGATCTCGACTTTATGCTGCACCAGCTCAGCGATAAAGTAGCGCAGGGATTTACCTGTATAAAAATGAAAGTAGGCGGCTTGAACTTCGACAGGGAGATGGATGTGCTGGAGTATATGCGCAAGCGTTTTTACCGTGAGCAACTGACTATACGGCTTGATGCCAATGGTGCTTTTAAAACAGACGAAGTATTGTTTCGGCTCGAAGAGCTATCGCGGTTCAAGATCCATTCTATTGAGCAACCTATAAAACAAGGGCAACCCGAGATGGAAGAGCTCTGCCGTAAGTCGCCTATACCCATTGCCTTTGATGAAGAACTGATTGGAATAGAAGGAGAAGAGGCGAAGCGAAAGCTGCTCACCAGGCTCAAACCTGCCTATATTATTTTGAAGCCGACACTTCATGGTGGATTGCAAAGTTGCCGCGAGTGGATCAGCCTAGCAGAAAGTGCGGGTATAGGATGGTGGATTACCTCTGCACTGGAATCCAGCATCGGGCTGAATGCGATATGTCAGTTTACTGCAAACTATCCCGTTACACTTCCACAGGGGCTGGGCACAGGGGCTATCTATGAGGATAATATACCTTCACCGCTTCGGGTGAAGAAAGGCGAGATTCACTACGATGATTCACTTGCGTGGGATCTTTCCGGAGTATAGTACTATTATAGTTCAGATTGTTCCTCCCGATTTAGCATAGTCGGTCAGCGTCACAGTAGGTCGGCCTAATTCGTTCCACGTTGACGTTGCTTCGAATTTCTCGGGATAATTATTCAGTGCGTAGATAATGTTATAGCCATAGTTAACGCGATTGCTGAATACGCCTAATAACCTGAGCATGCCCAGCGGAGCACGCGATATTTTCAACGAGGCATTTGGATAGTGGCGTATAAATATATCAGAGGCTTCATCGGCGGTATAGCCATCAGGGCCCTGAGCGATATATTCTTTATTTTCATCTTTCAATAACCGAAACGAGCGGGCCACCTGCCGGCCAAAGTCGCTTCCGGCGATAAAGTACATTTTATGATGCGATTTGCCCGCGAGCAGAATACGATCGCCCTTTCTATAGGTAGACATAAAATTCTCCATGAAGGTAGATGGATAAAAAATAGTGTAAGGTATACCCGATGTTTTAATCTGCGCCAGCGCCTGTCGTTTCAGATCGAATACCCACCAGTGAAATCCATGTGTATCCTGAAAATTCTGAATCACGGAGCTGGTGATGGCAACACGCTTCAAAGGAATATTTTTAGCCACTTCCAGAATGTTGTGAAGGCCTTCGCGCTCGGCATGCCAGTCTTGCTGGCCATCGCTCATGTTGAGATTCAGGTTAATATATACTGCATCCTGGTCTTGCAGCAGGTTCTCGATGTCTGGTATATTTTTAATATCACCTTGCCGGATGGCGATTCCCGGCAATTCTGTTTTTGCCTTTTCTTCATCGCGGGCCAGCACCGTAACATCAAAACCTGCCTGATGCAATGCCCGGGCTACCGGTTTTCCAATCATACCGGTGCCTCCGATAACTGCAATCTTGTTGATCATGTATCGCTAAAGTTGATAAGGCAATTCGGAATTGCACGGCAGCTTTCGCTACAAATACTTCTTCACATCATCCTGCGTAATCTCATCGCCACTCATAATCACCAATCGCTCTACCACGTTACGCAGCTCACGTATGTTACCCGTCCAGTTATGTTCTTTTAATTGCGTGATGGCCTTGGCGTTGATTGTTTTCTTTCGGGCGCCATACTCATCCGCTATATCCTGCAGAAACTTTTCCGCCAGCAAAGGTATATCTTCTTTCCGGTCGTTCAGGGCCGGTACTTTAATTACAATAACACTCAGGCGATGGTATAAATCTTCACGAAAGCGATTCTCTTCAATTTCCTTGCGCAGGTCTTTGTTGGTAGCAGCCACCACCCGAACATTTACCGTAATTTCTTTATCGCCACCCACGCGTGAGATTTTGCTTTCCTGCAGGGCACGTAAAACTTTTGCCTGCGCTGATAAACTCATGTCGCCAATCTCATCGAGAAACAGCGTGCCGTTTTCTGCCAATTCAAATTTACCAAGGCGCTGCTTGATTGCAGAGGTAAACGAGCCTTTTTCGTGACCAAACAATTCACTTTCGATAAGCTCCGAAGGTATAGCAGCGCAGTTTACTTCTACTAATGGCCCATCGGCACGTTTGCTCTTCTCGTGTATCCAGCGGGCTACAAGTTCTTTACCCGAACCGTTGGGGCCATTTACCAGCACACGCGCATCGGTAGGGGCTACTTTCTCGATCATCTCTTTTACTTCGCGTATCGGTGTTGATTCGCCGATCATATCGAACTTCTTCGAGATCTTCTTCTTCAGCGTTTTGGTCTCTTTTACAAGATTTGTTTTATCAAGTGCATTTCGCAAGGTGATCTCCAGGCGCCCGAGGTCAAACGGTTTTTGAAGAAAATCGAAAGCACCTTTCTTCACAGCTTCTACCGCTACATCGATAGTGCCATGCGCCGAGATAATGATGAAGTTGGAAGATATACCAGCCTCCTTTGCTTTCTCCAATACCTCCAGGCCATCCATCTTTGGCATTTTGATATCGCAGATGCACAGATCAAAATTTCCCTGCTCCAGCTTTTTGAAACCTTCCTGCCCGTCTGCAGCCTCCTGCACGTCATGTTCCTTTTCTTCCAGAATTTCTTTCAGTATTGCGCGGATCTTGTTGTCGTCTTCGATGATAAGAATTTTTGCCATAGAGTTTTGTTAAAAGCTGCTGGTTGCCAGCTGCGAGCTGCTGGCGGTGTGAGTAAGGGCGTGGGTGTAGTAGTTTATCTACGATTAACGGTTAACCTGTAACGTATAACGATTAACCGCCAGCGCTAAAATAGAAAAACCTGCTTGCAATCGCGGAGCAGGTTTTAAAATTAACAAGCTTGTAAGCCGGGTTCTGTCATCCCGCAGAGCGGGAGCCTTATCATTTATCTGTTCCTGGCCTCGCAGCCGGAATCAATCAGTCTACCCGCTTCGGTACATACCATTGCTGGCATGTGGAACGGGCCGCTCGCACCGAAGCCTATTTGACCTTTCAACGCGTAAGGTTTACCCTGCCCCCGATGTCGCCACCGGAGCGGTGAGCTCTTACCTCACCTTTTCACCTTTTCCCGACCCGACAAAGTCGAACCGGGTAGTTTGTTTTCTGTGGCACTCTCTGTCACCAGCCGAAGCCGGTGCCTTCCTGTTAGGAAGTACGCTGCCCTGTGTTGCCCGGACTTTCCTCCCTCTTGCGAGAGCGATAAGGTGGCTTGCTTGGCGCAAAGATAGTTGAAAATAGCTTTGAGTTGTGAGCTATGAGCTGTGAAAAGGGAAATGGCTTCTGGCTTCGGGCTACTGGCCGGAGGTTATAATGATACGTTATTGCTTAACAAAAAACGTTGTTAACGGATCATCGTCTGGCAGCTGGCAGCCAGAAGCTCGCAGCTATTTCAGCGAAGAGGAAGGCCTTCTGGCCTCAAGCTGCTGGCTACAGGCCGATGCTCGTAATGATACGTTATTGCTTAACAAAAAACGTTATTAACGGATCATCGTCTGGCAACTGGCAGCCGGAAGCTCGCAGCTATTTCAGTGAATGTCTCTTCCTGTCAGCTTCATCTCATAGTGATCGGCAAGTTGTGCTACTTCCTGGATCATTTCGCGAACCTGTTCTTCGGATACGGTTTCAGAGAGACAGGAGGCTTCAACCTTCAGGTAGCCATCTTCGAGAATAAATTTACTGTAGTCGAAGCTGGCATTGCGTTCGAGTAATGCTTTGAGATCGAGGTTGGGAACGAACTCACATACTTTGGATGTGAAAAGAGCCTGCTCGCGACCGGAGACAGGGCTGGTCTGTACGCTGGCCAATACTGTTTGAAAGCGACTTGAATTCAGGGGTACTACAATCACAGAACGAGTGTGATCATAATCAGTGTACTGGCCTCCAATATGTTCAGCATACTGCTCAACATAATTCATAATTCCGGGTAATGTTGCTACCATAAACAGTGGATTAGGGTTTAAACGAAGTTAAAAATTCCCACCCGGATTTTGGTATGAATGGTCGGAAATTATTTAGTAACAGCCAGTTACACCATCTAATGACTAAAAGTATAGTACATGAAAGCGCGTGCCGTGGTGTGACGAGAATTCAACCGTGGGTGCCGGCAGCTTCACCATGTTGGCAATGAAGATAAGTGTCTTCACAACTTTTGAGCGTGTCTTGATCGCGCTCAGGTCAAAGTCCAGTGCGAGATAATACTGGCGGTAAGGCGGTGCATAACCGGCAGCGATGTTTTGTTCAACGCGGGCGTAGAGCATGCCTTGTGCACCGTATCCCGCTGCGAGGTTGAGCCACTTGGGGAAGTGCATGAATTTATCCATATCTACCGAAAACCAGTACGTTTGTCCGTTATAGTCTTTGAGTATCTCGCCGGACAAGCCATCGCCTAAAAGATCAGGGCGCTGGGCAGCATAGCCTGTGCGGTGGAAGGAGAACTTTGGATAGATGCGCACTTCATGCCACAACCGCGTTTGGCCAAGGTAAAAAGCCGCGCCCGCAGCATCGGCCATCAGGTCGCCTGTGGAGGCACCATACGCATCGGAGAAGCCATCGAAGATTTCTACCGGCACCAACACGGCAAAGCCCGCCAGTGCGCCGATAAGATCAGCTTTGCGTGCCGGCATGCTGGCCCACTGCAGCCCACGCGAAGTACCGTAGCTTAAATAAAATGCAGAGTAAAAATGACCAATCTTGTCTACCTGTTTCCACTCGGCATTGTCGTCAAAAAAATGAAACGACCCGCGGTTGGAATCTTTATACCAGAGATAATTCAATCCCGATAGCGCTGCGCTATACCCGGCAACCGATGCAATAGTAAGGCCACGCAGCCGCTTCTTGTTAACAGCCGGTATACTATCCGATTGTGCGAATACAAAGCAGGGGATCGACAAAAAAACTAAAATCCATTTATTCTGTGCCATCCTCTTCTTTGATTGCATCTTTATTAGTATCCGGTTTTTCTTCTGACTCTTGCTGTTTCTTTCTTTTCTTCCGCTCCGATACCCAGAGGTCGCGTATCTCATTAAAGCTTTGCGTGTGAATGATACTCGCACCGGTAGTCATAGCTGTTTGGTTATTTACCGAGCTAAGAATAGGGTTCACGTTGGTGCGGCTATACATCTTTACCCGCAGCTTGCCATCGGCGGTTAACATATAGTCAACCGTCCAGTCGCCGGCAAGGCTTGAAGGCGTTTGCTGTGTGGTATTGGTAGCGGCAGAACTGGTGTTGTTATAAGTACCATCGCCCGTTACGCGCAAGCGACCATTTAAAAATGTATATGACATGCGCAGCTGAAAGGTATTGAAGCTCTCGGCATCCATGGAACCTATATCTACATCCACCACCAGGTCTTCATCTACCTGGCTCATCCAGTGACTAAGCTGGTTGGAGAATAACTCGCTCAAACTGTTTACTACCGATCCGCTGGTGCTCAGCGACTCTGCCGGTGAGAATTTACGGAGCACGATCAAGCTGAACACTTGTCGCTTTAACTCCTGTTCGTCCAGTTTATTCTTGAAAGCAGTGAACAACAAATCAAGGTTGATGGTCTGTGTATTGGTCTGTACGTTCTTCGGAAGGTCTTTCGCAACAATATCAAAGTTGATGTCTGGTGTCAGCATCGGGCCGTCCAGTGAGAGCAACACCATTACCGGGTAGCGGCGCTGCAATTGTGGAGACTCCGAAAGTTTAATAGACGGATCGCTCATCGATACCAGCGGACCAAATGATGCGAGCTGGTTATAGGTAGCATCGATATCCACCGTAGCTTTGTATGGATCGCCATACCAGGTAATACGGCTTCCCTTCTTAATGATAAATTCCTTGTTGATGATATCGTATAGTGTGAAATTATAGAATCCCTCCGTGAACTCGAACGGACCAAACATGTTGAACTCACCTTTGGTATCAAGCTGCAAACGCAGATCGCCCACCCCGCGACCGCGAATGATATCGCCCGACTTCATGTCGAATATAATTTCGCAGTATGCTTCGGGTGTAACATCCAGGTTGAGGTTGAACGACAAGCCGGTAATGTTTACTTTTTTGGTAATGGTGTGCTTTACCGTTTTGGTAAACGTAGTGTCCTTAAAGTTGACGAACGTAATAAACTCTTTCTTGTCAACCGATGATGAACCACTCAGCGGTATATATATATGGGTGTTCTTTTCGGAGCGCGCGTTGGAAGATATCTCCAGGTTAGAGAGTGGGCCGGTAAATTTCACATCGCCCGTGGCATACGCCTGCCCGTAAAATAAACTGTTGTCTTTCATCGATGTGTTCAATACCTGGAAATTTTTGAAATCGGCTGTCATGTTAATGGCCATGCCCGAAAAGTTACGATGCGTAATGGCACCGTTCAGCTTTCCCTTGTTGCGCAGAATGTCTGCCAGCTCAATATCTTTAAAGAATATAGATGTAGGTGTAAGCCCGATAATGCCGGTAAAATGATACAGCGTTTTGAGATAGTTGATCATGACCTGGCCATCGGCAACTTTGCCCTCTCCGCGTATTTCAGGTTCTTCCAGCGGGCCGGTAATGCTAAACGATCCGGAGATTGTACCATCAATGTGTGTAAAGAATTCTTCGAGAAACGGCTGTATAATTTTGAGTTCAGCTTTGTCGAGGTTAGCCGTTACATTCAGCGGACTATCGGTACGCGATGGATTATAATCACCGGTGAGATTCAGGATGCGAGTACCTGCTCGGTCAACAAACATATCAATGTCAAGCTTGTGATCTACCGTGTCCCAATGGTTCTTGCCGATGATATCGCCAATCAGAAAATCATCCACCATAAAATCGGTGATCACAATATCGTTTTGTATGACAGGCTTCTTATAGAAATTGCTCATGTCGAGGTTGGCATCGGCTATACCGTTAATCTTTTTCATCGTGAGCACATTGAACAGCGAGAGGTCCAGGTTATCGATGTTGAGTGTAACGATCTTAGCCGGATCTTCTGATATCCTTCCATCCACTTTAATCAGTTGTTGTTCGTTTACAAGTGCCAGATTGGAGAAACCCCAATCACTGCCACGCACGGATATATAGTTGTTGTCGCTAAAGTGCCATTTACGTTCCAGTAATTGCAACTCGGAGGGATGCATGGAGATCACTGTGCTGTCTTTTTGAAAATTTACATCACCCCGCAGGCGCATATAGTTTGATTGCCCCTCCTGGTCGGCATCCATCGAGAAATCGATATGGTTTCGGTTCCAGATCGCTTCTGCCAGCAGGTTCCTGGTTTGCAGATTACTGCTAAGGAACTGCTTATCCGAATTGATGGTAAGCATAGAAAGTACACTGGTGCTATCGGATATTTTGGATACGGTAAGTTCAACAGCAGATTTTACAAAGGTCTTTCCTTCATACTTCAACGAATCGAACTGAGAGTATATATTGAAGATGGTGGTACGGCCACTGGTAAATTTACCATCGAACCGGGTATGGGGTGAAAGGCTTACATCAGCATTGAAAAGGCTGGCGATGGGAGTAACATTCTTTAGATCCACCGAGATACGCGCTTCATAGTTTTTTGGCTTGCGTGCTTTCTGGCTATAGTATTCGTTAATCTCATGTTTGTCGTTCCGGATGTTCAGCAGAATTTCCTTAACCAGCAATTGCACATCCGAAGATATATCCGAGTAGTAATAATTACCACGCGCTTCCAGGTCTACCAGCGTTGACTGAACTTTGAAAAGACGGTTACCGCGATCACGCTGAGCATCCACTTGAATATCGTTCAGCGAAAGCCATTTGTCTTTATATAGCATGACAAGGTCGCGCAGGTGAGCTGTGCCCCGCAGTGAATCCAGCGTCAATCCCTGAAAGTCTGCTTCTGCAATAGCATGTATAAAGAGACTGTCCTTCGATAATTTCAGGCGATGCAAATAGGCTGTATCAAGCTGTGCCTGAAAGCGTATTTCGTTTCGCTCATCACGCAAGTCCATCGAACCGCGTACGGTAAGTTCAAGATTCGGATCGTTGATTTTTACCAAACCGCGAAACAACCCGGTAGCAAAGCGCGCATCTGTAGTGATGTTGGTATAATTATACCCCTTAATACCAATCGAGCTGATCTTGCCATTCAGCAGGAAGTCGGCAGTGCGTTGCGTCAGTCCCTTACCACTTACTTGTCCATCCAGACTCACACGCTGGTAGAACGTAGTATCGTTGAGGTATCGCCCGAGGTCAAACTTGGTAAGGGATAACTTTCCCTTGTATACCGAGTAGTCAATGTTCTCTTCATTTACTTTCAGGTTTATATCCGAACGGATAATGCCCAGCTTACCGGAGAATGTACCGTTAGCAACAAAGTCAGTGGGGTAGCCTAAAAACTGCCCGTGCATATTCAGTATACCCAGCGGCCGCAGCCTGTTGAGCGTGCGATCGTTAAAGAGGAATGCCAGGTCACGTGGATCGAACTGCGAGTTATGAACATTAAGGTTGATGAAGGTTTCGTTGAAGTTAGGCAACCCTTCCATATCAAGCGAACCGTTCAGACTGGTGTTGCCAATGCCAAGCTGCATTTTGGTGAGCTTGAACTTATCGACTCGTCCGTTAAATATACCGCTGAGTTTGAGCGGCTGCGTTATGCGATGGACGCCCGGAGCAAAGAGGTCCAGGTCTTTCGGGTCGATAATGGTATTGTTGAAGCTCGCGTGTATCTTTACCTTATCAACAAAATCGTTCAGATCGCGCAGGGCGTTATAGCGGAAGATCAGCGTATCGGAAATTGTACTTTCTCCTGCCTGAATATTAAGCCCTGTGAACTCCATACCCAGCTGCGAAATGCGAAAGAATGTGGAGAGTTGCTTTACAGTAAATTTAGTCTTGAGGTCTTGCGCAATGAGCGTACTTACCAGGAACTCGGTGGTATCGCCAAGCACGACAAAACTGTTCAGGTGACCTTCATCTACTGCGAGTGAAAAGTGATTGTAATCGAATCCTTCCCGGATCGAATCCTGATCCTGGTTGATATAAGTGAATTGACTGCGATTGAGAAACGCTTCACCGATGTTGATGCGGGGAGCTTTACCGGTGCCGGTAGAACCGGATGAATATCCTTTATTGATGCGGTCTATGAATACGTTGATGTTCAGGTTCCGTGAAGTATCACTCTCATGGATTTTGGTGAGGTATACATGCGCACTGTCAACGTAAATGCCATCGATGTTTACATCACGACCTTGTATAAGCTGTGAGAGCTTGAAGTTGATCATGATCTCTTGGGCACCGATCATCCGGTTGCCCTCCAGGTCATAGATATTAACTCCGGTGAGCTCCAGCCGGTCGAACCAAAGCATGCGAAAGCCTTTTACCGTAGAGGGGAAGCCAACAACCTTCGTAAAGTCTTTGAGGAAACGCGAGGCCAGCCAGTTTTGTACCGGCGGCATCTGCAGCACCAGAAATGCTGAGATAAGCAGGAACACTGTGCCTGCAAACAGATAAGCCAGTATTTTTCGAATCTTATTTTTGATAACTTGCCGGTTCATTCTATCAACACATGCGTCCCGTTATCCTTGCCATTGAGTCTTCGTGCGATGAAACATCTGCCTCCGTTATACGAAACGGCAAGGTACTTAATAATATTATCGCCTCACAGGCGGTGCACCAAAAATACGGAGGTGTGGTGCCCGAGCTGGCTTCGCGTGCGCATCAGCAAAACATTGTTGCTGTAGTAACTGAAGCCATGGAAAAATCTGGCGTGGATAAAACAGCACTCGATGCCATTGCGTTCACCCGCGGCCCCGGACTTATGGGCGCTTTGCTGGTAGGTGTATCGTTTGCCAAAGGCATGGCTATGGCCCTGAACATTCCGCTCATTGAAGTGAACCACATGCAGGCTCATGTGCTCGCGCATTTCATTGATGACCCCAAGCCTTCGTTTCCGTTCTTATGCCTTACAGTAAGCGGAGGACATACACAGATTGTTGTGGTAAAGAATTATCTTGAGATGGAAGTGATCGGCCAAACCCACGATGATGCGGTAGGAGAAGCGTTTGATAAAGCTGCCAAGATCATGGGGCTGCCGTATCCCGGCGGGCCGCTGATCGACAAGTATGCGCAGGCAGGAAATCCAAAGGCCTATAAATTTTCGGAAACGGTAATGCCGGGACTTGACTTTTCATTCAGCGGTATAAAAACGGCATTCCTGTATTTTCTTCGCGACCAAAAGGCAAAGAATCCCAACTTTGTAGAAGAAAATATAAACGATATTTGTGCGAGCCTGCAGCATCACCTGGTAAACATGCTGCTCACGCGCGTGCGACAAGCCAGTGAGCAAACGGGTATACGGAACATTGCTATAGCAGGCGGTGTTTCGGCCAACAGTGGCCTGCGACAGGCGCTGAAAGCAATGGGCGAAGAACGCGGATGGAATATCTTTATACCTGCCTTTGAGTATTGTACCGACAATGCCGGTATGATTGCCATCGCAGCACACTATAAATACCTGAAAGGAGAATTCTGCCCGCTTGACGTTACACCACTGGCGCGTATGCCCATATAAAGTACATATCGCATCCTGACCACCCTTAAAACTTTGAACTTTAAACCTTAAACCTTGAACCTTGAACCTTGAATCTGACCCCGAATGAAAAATCCACCACCTTCCATAAAGCAATACCACTACACGGTAAAGCCGGAAGACGTAGCGACATTTCACGGTGAAACGGTTCACCCGGTTTGTTCAACCTATGTGCTGGCGCGCGAGATCGAATGGGCCACGCGCCTGTTTGTGCTGGAGATGAAGGATGACGATGAGGAAGGTATAGGAACCTACATCAGCATTGATCATAAAAGTCCTGCCTTTGTCGGGGAAGAAATTATCTTTACTGCGCGAATACAACAGCAGAACCATCACGAGTTAATCTGTGTGTATGAGGCAACGGTAGAGAGCCGCGTAATTGCCACGGGCACTACAGGCCAGAAAATTTTGAAGAAGGAAAAATTAAAAACGATTTTAACCAGGAGCGAGCTACGATCGTAAAAAATAAATAAGGATGCTCCTATAGTTTTGAACATGAAGCAACGTTTTTCAGATAATATTAACATCAAGAACCGCCAGGCCAGCTTTCAATACGAGTTGTTGGATAAATACATAGCAGGCATGGTGCTGACGGGCACAGAAATTAAATCAATTCGCGAAGGTAAAGTGAACCTGCAGGACGGGTATTGCTACCTGAGCAATGGCGAGATGTTTGTAAAGGGTATAAACATAACTCCATATGCACAGGGCACACACTACAATCACGATGCAACGCGCGAAAGGAAGTTATTGCTTAAGCGCTCGGAGATTAAAAAGCTGGAGGGCAAAGTGGAGGAGAAAGGATTAACGCTGGTGCCTACACGCCTGTTCATCAACGACCGTGGTTTGGCAAAACTTGAAATAGCGCTGGGACGCGGTAAAAAACTTCACGACAAGCGCGACAGCATTCGCGAACGCGATGCCAAACGTGAATTGAGTCGCATTAAGCTAACGTAAACCGGGAATTTTCATAATGGAGAATTTAGACTATGGTGTTTGTCGCCTCAGTGTACTATCCGTACGTACCGAGCCTTCTGACAAGGCTGAGCAGGCAACGCAGCTTTTGTTTGGAGATCATTATGAAGTGATCGATCGCTCCAAAGACAATAAGTGGTTGCGTATACGTATATATTTTGACCAATACGAAGGATGGATCGATGCCTTGCAGCATCATGCCGTATCGAAAGACTATATAGAGTATTTGGAGAAGTCTGAGCTTAAGATCACCACCGATCTTACGTCAAGCCTGCTGTACAACAAAAGTCCGCTCGCGATATTGATGGGGAGTATGATACCCATTTCCAGTTCGGAGCTGTTCAAGATGGAAGAGCAGTTTGCTTTCAACGGCGAATCTAAAAATGTAGGGCAGAAACGTGAGTTTGAATTTTTGAGGAATGTAGCCGTCAAGTATATAAACGCTCCATACCAGTGGGGCGGCAAAAGCCCGTTCGGTATAGATTGCTCCGGCTTCACACAGATGGTGTTCAAGATCTGCGGCTATAAATTACTCCGCGACTCCTCGCAGCAGGCAAATCAAGGTAAATCTGTAAAAGAATTTAGCCAGGCAAAACCGGGCGACCTTGCATTCTTCAAGAACGCTGAAGACAAAGTAACACACGTAGGCATTCTACTGGCCGAAGAAAAGATCATCCACGCTTCCGGCCGTGTTCGCATAGATCACCTTACCGCCGAAGGAATTGTAAATGGCGAGACCAAAAATCTCTCGCATACACTTTCGCATGTGAGGAGAATTCTGGCGGAGTAGGGAAGGAGAGAATTAAGAATTAAGAATTAAGAAGTAAGAAGTAAGAAGTAAGAAGTAAGAAGTAAGAAGTAAGAAGTAAGA
>NZ_DAIQRQ010000129.1:0-3540 GCF_036786105.1 Ohtaekwangia sp. | reverse complement strand
GCAGATCAAATGCATTTTTACTTTAGTATTACAGGGATTCAGAACCGGTAACTGATAACGTGTAACTATCAACGACAAAAAAAGCGGGCCACCCTGAAATGAATGGTCCGCCCTATAACTTAAGAGAAGTGTAAATACAGTTACTGCTTTTTCTTCGCTTCTTCTTCCTTGCGTTGTTGCGCTACTTCTTTTTCAATTTTGCGGCTGCTCTTGCCGAGGGGTGCCAGGAAGTGGCGGGGATTTTTGTTGAAGTGTTTGGCCAGTGAATCGATGGATACCAACAGTTTGTTGAGGTTGACATATAGCGTATCCTCTGTTAGCAATTTGCTCGCCGTGTTGTCGCCTTTGTTGAGGCGGCTTAGCGTTTCGTTCAACTTGTTCAGGCTCGTTTGTGCTTTCTTCACGGTGCCATTCAGCTCCATCACCTTCAGTGAATCCGACAGTTGGTGGAGATTGGCCAGGGTGGGCTTTAACTCGGCTAATGTGTGATTGAGGTTACCTGCCACCGTTTTAAATTCAACACCCAAATCGTTCATGTTGGTATTGGCCGTGGCCAGGGTTTTGTTCAGTAGCCCGGGCGTTGCCTGCAGGCGGCCGAACAACGTATCGAGGTGTTTGCTGTTGCCTTTGAGGCCATCGAGCAATTCGTTTACTTTCTCCAGCGTGGTGGTAAGGTTAGACGCAACCGGTTCTGCACTTTGCGTAATGAAGTCCATAATGCCTTTGGCCACTTCCGACTGCAGCGTATCCTTGGCCTTCAGAATCTTCGTTCCCTTGCGCATGTCGAGTTGAATAAAGCGCCCTCCGAGCAATTCACCATTAAGCATGGCGATGGAAGAATCGGTGAGTACAATATCAGAATCTATATCAAGCTCTACAATTACGCGATCGCGGGTTTGCTGTATCTGTATATTGCTCACGCGCCCTACAGCATAGCCGTTCAGAAATATCTGGTTGGATTCGGTGAGCTTGTCAACGTTCTGGTAGATGGCGTAGTACTTATTGCTGGAAGAGAAGAAATCTATACCCTTCAAAAAGTTAAACCCGAAATAGAGCAACGTAAGACCTACCACCATGAAGAGGCCCACTTTAAATTCTTTAGATAATTTCATGCAGGGGAAAAATGTTGTTTATTCAGGATTAACCTATTGGCCATCAATTTATGGATTCTACTTCATTTTTATAGTCCTTGAATGCCCGGTAAATTCCGGAGGCAATCATATCCTGGCCATCGCTGGTCAGTAGGAATTTTTCTTCCGGCGGATTGGAGAGGAACCCGGCTTCGATCAATACACTCGGCATGGTGGTGCGCCACAACACAACAAAGCCGGCCTGTTTCACGCCTCTGCTAAAGCGCCCTACGCGGTTCTTGAACTGATTCTCAACCTTTTGAGCAAAGCTCAGGCTGCTTTCCTGGTAAGCACTTTGGGTAAGCGTAAAAAGAATATAAGACTCCGGGCTGTTGGGGTCAAAGCCCTCGTAACGCTCTTTGTAGTTCTCGTCCATCAGAATCACCGAGTTTTCACGCTTGGCTACCTGCAGGTTGCGTTCGTCTACGTGCATACCCATGGTAAACGTTTCGGTACCATAGGCTTTCACATTGGAGTGTGAATTGGCGTGGATGCAGATAAAAAGATCGGCCTTGTTTTTATTGGCAATCTCAGCACGTTCGTCCAATGCCAGGTAGCGATCATCCTTACGGGTATAAATCACTTTTACATCCGGCATATTCTTTTCAATATACTCGCCCAGCTTTAATGCGAGCTTCAACGCGATGTCTTTCTCCCGTGCTGTCTTTCCTATATTGCCCGGATCTTTACCTCCGTGGCCGGCATCAATTACCACTACATCTACCTTGGCGTCCATCTTTCGATAGGTAGATGAGGAATTTAGCAAGGTTATTGCTATCAGAAGCACAGTTAATCCAATATTCTTCACAGGCCTTACAATGTTCAGTCTATTTGCAATAACTTTACGCAAAAATGTGAATTTTTCACTAAAAGCTAAAGTCCCCATTTTGAACTCACGGCCTGTGCAGCATCTTTCTATCGTTACCTTATTCATTCTTCTGGCAGTTGCTTCCTATGCGCAGGTGGAGCCTTCTGTTAAAACACCCGGAGATATACTACCGTCAAAAAGCGACTCCATACAAAATACACCGGCCGACACTATTCCTCCCATAAAATCGGATACCCTCAAGGCCGACTCCGTAAAAACACCACCCAAAGGTGATATTGAAACTACTATCAACTATTCGGCCAGAGACTCCATCCGCGCCACCCTCGATAACCAGATGGTCTGGCTATACGGCCAGGCAAAAATAGTATATGGCGATATAGAACTCGAAGCCGAAGAAATTGTAATAGACTATGCCAACAATACCCTAACAGCGCATGGCAAGCGTGATTCTCTCGGACAACGGATAGGATACCCGGTCTTTAAGAACGGTCCCGAGCTATACGAAACGAAAGACATCGTCTACAACTTCAAGACCAAGCGGGCGCGCATCAGCGAGGTGGTTACACAACAGGGGGAGGGCTACCTGCATAGTCAGGCTGCTTTTAAGAACGAAAAGAACGAGATATTAAGTATACACAACAGCTATACAACGTGTAATCTCGAACATCCGCACTTCCGCATTCGTGCTACCAAAACCAAGGCTATTCCCAACGACAAAATTGTGGCGGGGCCGTTTTATATGGAGTTCAATGATATACCCTTGCCCATAGGTTTCCTGTTCGGCATGTTCCCTTCGCCACGCAAAAGTGCATCGGGTATTATTGTGCCTTCGTATGGTGAGGAGCGCAGAAGAGGCTTCAACCTGCGTGGTGGCGGATACTTTTTTGATATCAGCGAGTATATGAAGCTGGCCCTTACGGGCGATATATACTCGAAAGGCGGCCATGCCTTATATGCCAACTCTACCTATCTGAAAAAATATCACTATAGCGGATCGCTCAATTTTGCCTACTCCAAAAACCCGGACTCTGACGACAAGATTGAAACGCAAAACTTCACCAAAGACTTTCGCTTAACGTGGAGTCACTCGCCACAATCGAAGGGTACCGGCAGGTTCTCGGCATCGGTAAATGCTGCTACTTCTACCTTTAACAAGAATAACTATATAAATACCATTACACAGAATACATCAGCGCTGAGTAATATATCTACCAAGCTGAGTTCGAATATATCGTATAGCAAGAAATTTACAGGTACACCGTTTACGTTGGGTTTGAACATGAGCCACAACCAGGACCTGGTTACCAAGAACGTTGACCTTTCGTTGCCGACTATGACGCTGAACATGACCAACCTCTACCCTTTTCAAAAGAAGAGTGGTATGGGCAGCGGTCCGCTGGATAACTTCTCCATATCGTATTCCATGGCGGCATCAAACCGCGTAACCAATGATCTCGGCCGATTAACAACAGAGGCTACTAAAGATAGTATTGCTCCCTTTACATTCAATAACTTCGGTACCTTCTTCGCCAATGGTAAAAAAGGTATGCGGCATTCTATACCGATGTCGTTTTCGTTTAA
>NZ_DAIQRQ010000128.1:0-3560 GCF_036786105.1 Ohtaekwangia sp. | reverse complement strand
TAACGTAGGTATTGGATTTCCTTTTTAATTTTTTCCCACAGACAAAATCAAAAAGTCTCCCACAGAATTCACAGAAGTACACAGAAATGAATGCAAGAGTCCCGAAGACAGGAAGTCCGATAGAACTTTGCAGCAGCTAAATAAAAAACTCCCATAAAGTCTCCCACAGAACTCACAGAAGTACACAGAAAGTTTCCGCAGATGGCCCGGATTACCCGATATATATACTCTGTGTAACTTTGTGCCTTCTTTGCGCCCCTCTGTGCAATTGGATTTTTATTCCCCACTTTCGGACTTCCCGACTTGTATTTTCTCTCCCAGCAGCTCGTAGCCAGAGGCTAATAGCCTAATAGCTCCCCCACCACATCCCTCACCTTCTCCGCATTCGGCAGCATCATGCATTCGAGATCTACGTTTAGAGGAACGGCTGGTAAGTTCGCGGCTCCACAAGTATATACAGGGGCATCAAGGTGTTGAAAGCACTCTTTGGATATTCTTCCGGCCAGCGATTCTGCAAAGGAGTTTAACAGCGGCTCTTCCGTTAATACCAATGCACGCCCGTGTAGCTTTACAGACGATATGATCGCTTCCCAATCAACGGGGTTAAGCGTGCGTAAGTCCATGATCTCAACGCGGCCTTCAAATGCTTTAGAAGCTTCCTTCGACCAATATATACCCATGCCGTAGGTGATGATCACGCATGATTCACCCGCCTCTATTTTATCCTGTTCAGCAGCTTGTACGATCGCTGCCTTACCTAAAGGGATAATATACTCTTCGTCCGGCTCTATGGTTTTTGCATCGCCCGTGCCCGGGACTTTTGACCAGTATAGTCCCTTATGTTCCAGCAACACTACAGGATTAGGATCGTAGAACGATGCCTTCAGCAATCCTTTCATGTCGGCAGCATTGGAAGGATATACTACTTTGATACCGCGTATCGTCAGCAATGCAGACTCTACACTGCCCGAGTGATACGGACCTCCGCCACCATACGCACCGATGGGCACACGGATCAACGCCTGTATCGGGAATTTACCATGCGATAAATAGCAGCTCTTGGAAAGCTCTTCTACCAGTTGATTTATACCCGGCCATATATAGTCAGCAAACTGTATCTCTACAATAGGTTTCGCTCCTACGGCCGACATCCCTGCGGTGGAACCAATGATATAGGCTTCCTGTATCGGTGTGTTGAACACGCGTGCATCGCCATACTTTTGTGCAAGTGTAGCCGCTTCGCGAAATACACCACCCAGTCTTCTGCCTACATCTTGTCCGTAGAACAATGCTTCAGGATGCTTCTTCAATATTTCATCTACGGCATGCAGTGCGGCATCGACCATCACCACCTTCTCACCTCCTTTTGGTGTGCGATTACCCGCCTCTGTTGTTATAGGCGTTGATGCAAATTCATGTGTATTGAAGTCAGCGGCATCCGGGTCTATAGCCTGCAAGGCACGTTGATAATCGCTGGCCACATGTTCGGCTGCCTGTTGCTCCAAAGCGGTCAGGCTGTCCGTTGTTTCACCTTGTTCGAGCAGGTAATTTTTCAGTTTCTCCAGCGGATCACTCTTCCGGTGCAATTCAATATCGTCTCCGCGATACCATTCCCTTCGCACACCCGATGTATGATGCCCCAGCAGCGGGCACTTTGCATGTACCAGCACCGGACCTTTACGATCGCGTACATAGGCAAAAGCTTTTTCCAACCCAAGGTAAGAATCAACAAAGTCGGCACCATCTACTGCCATGCGTTCCATTCCCTTGAAGCCTCCCGCATACTCATACGCATTCATGGCGCGCATCTCGCTGCCCGAAGCAGATATACCCCAGTCGTTATCCTGCACCAGGTATATAATGGGCAACTTCTTTAGCACCGCCATCTGGAATGCTTCGGCTACCTCGCCTTCGGTAACGGAACCATCGCCCAATGAACATAGTACCACGGGCAATGCACCGTCATTCTTCCGCAGTGATTGCGACTCCAGGTATGCTATACCGTGTGCCATACCCGTTGCCGGTATAGCCTGCATACCGGTAGCCGAGCTCTGGTGCGGAATTACCGGAAAGCCTTCGCGTTTCAAAGAGGGATGTCCGTAATAAGTTCTTCCTCCCGAGAAAGGATCATCGCGCTTCGCCATCAATTGCAGCATCAACTCATACGGCTGCAGCCCTATACCGAGCAACATCGACTCATCGCGATAGTATAGCGAAGCATAGTCGATTGCCGTGAGGTGAAAACCTGCTGCCAGTTGAATGGCTTCGTGGCCACGGGAAGTACTGTGAACATATTTACCGCAGATGTCGCGGTTTTCATCGTATGTCTCAGCCATGCGCTTGGCTGTACACATGAGTTGATAAGCTTTTAGAAGAATAGCATGACTGATGGCAGTCCGCGGTTTCTTTCTGGCTCTTGTGGTCTCTTCAATCGCCATAAATAATATGTTGGTCTAGGCGAAAGATAGCAAAATAGTTACTAGAGCAAGCAACTGGCTACTGGCTTCTGGCCACCAGCAGCTTGTAGCCAGAAGCCAGCGGCGGTTCACATCTCGCAGCTCACAGCTTTTTCCTTAACTTGCCGTCTATGATAACAAAAGAAACGATACGCGATTGGTTTGTGGAGTTGCAGGGAAATATCTGTGATGCATTGGAGAAGACTGACGGCAAGGGTAAATTTATCAGTGACCCGTGGGAACGCGCTGGGGGTGGTGGCGGTGTAAGCCGGGTTATTACCGATGGAAATATTATCGAAAAAGGTGGTGTTAATTTTTCCGCTGTTTTTGGAAAGACACCGGAACCGGTATTAAAAACGATGAACCTGCCTGTGGGCGATCACCCCGATTTCTATGCTACGGGTATATCGATCGTGTTGCACCCGGTAAATCCGATGGTGCCGATCATTCACATGAACACTCGTTACTTCGAGATGAGCAACGGTATCTGGTGGTTCGGAGGCGGCATAGACCTCACGCCTCACTATGTAAATGAAGAAGACGCCAAAACTTTCCATGTACACATGAAAGCGGTATGCGACAAGCATCATCCATCCTACTATCCTGCGTTCAAGAAATGGGCCGATGATTATTTCTTTCTCAAGCACCGAAATGAAACACGCGGTGTTGGCGGTATATTCTTTGATTCGCTGAAGGCTGAAAATGGCTTTACAAAAGAATCACGCTTCGATTTTGTAAAGGATGTAGGATCGGCTTTCGCGCCTATATATACTTCGTTTATGACGAAGAACAGTGCATTGCCTTACACCGAGAAAGAAAAACACTGGCAGGCGTTGCGCAGAGGGCGCTATGTTGAATTTAATTTAGTGTGGGATCGCGGCACCAAATTCGGTCTGGATACCGATGGCCGCACAGAATCTATATTGATGAGTCTTCCGCCACAAGCGCAGTGGGTATATAATTATCAGCCTCCGGCAGGATCGGCTGAACAAAAGACACTATCGCTGTTGAAGAAGGAGATCAACTGGGCTGGGTAGAGGCGTTATCAGTTAATCGTTATCAGTTATCTGTTAATAGTTATTATACTCTTTCGGATAACTATTA